>JAJPJZ010000230.1 GCA_021323935.1 Terriglobia bacterium
GCCGGCTTCGCGGCCGATGCGCAGCGCTTCGTCAACCGCGGCATCTTCAGTGCGGCCTTCGCTGCGCATATGCGACGCATACAGGCCGCCGTAGCGCCCGGCGACTTTCGCCAGCTCGATCAACTCATCGGTCCTGGCGTAGTGGCCGGGAGGATAGATGAGCGCGGTCGAGAGGCCGAAGGCGCCATCGCACATGGCCTGCGCCACCAGCGATTTCATCTGCTCGAGTTCCTGCGCGGAAGGCGCGCGATCGACTTCGCCGATTATGGCTTCGCGAACCTGGGTGGCTCCCACGTAGGTGCCGATGTTCAGCGGCGTGCCGCTGCGGGCCAGGTGCTGGAAGTAGCCGTCGAGCGTGGTCCAATCGGCGTTGACGTGGAAATGCTCGAGCTCCGCCGTGCGGGTGGCCAGGGTTTGCGCATTCTGCGGCGCGATGGACCATCCTTCACCGGTGATTTCAGTGGTGATGCCCTGCGAAAGCTTGCTTTGCGAGCGGCGGTCGATGAGCAGCGACAGCTCGGATTGACCGAGCATGTCAATGAAGCCCGGCGAAACCACCAGGCCGCGGGCGTCAATATTCTGTTTTGCGGTGGCCGAGCTCAGGTTGCCGATGGTTGCGATGCGATCGCCGCGGATCCCAATATCGGCGGCATACCAGGGATTGCCGGCGCCATCGATGATGTGGCCATTGCGAATGATGACGTCATAAGCGGGGGGCGGCGCGGCTTGCGCCAGCAGCGGCAGAGGCAGTGCCGCCAGCATGACGGCAGCCGAGGCGCGGAGCATGCGGTTCCAGCGGTGACGTGTCTCCATGGGCTAGAACCGCAGGCTCGGCGAAAGAATGTGCCACTCAATGATGAACCAGGCGAACAGGACGGCTGACACGGCGAACAGCACGTCGTAGAGGCGGTTCCACCACCACCGCTGCTGCCACCAGGGGCGCAGCAGATTGTAGAGCGGGATAATCGTCACGATCACGGCCGCCAGCGCCAGGAGTTGAATGACGCGGAACAGCGGGTTGAGGCGCTGCCCCAGGCCAAGCTCGCCCGCGGCGCTGAGGATGGAAAACACCACGGCGATGAACAGGAGGTCAACCGCTGCGGCCAGCATCAGCAGGCGATGCCGGCGGCGGTGGACTGGATCAAGCACCAGCGGCCTCTGGTAGTGCTTGCGAATCATGGCTGCGGCTGCCCATCCCAGCAGGACGAGCGCGAAGAAAATGACCGGCTCCAGCAGGCTGAACAGGGCGAAGCCCTTGGTGCGAACAACGCCCGGCTCCATAAAAATCATGAACGGGTAATCGACACCGAACGATTGCGCGCCGTTGTAGTCGGTGAAGAACTCGACCTGCGCCTGGCCGTCTTCTTCGCGATAAAGGTTCGGGCTGATCTCAACAAACTTCTTCGGCTGGCCGGCGGGATCTTTAAACGCATCGATGATGATGCGCCCTTCGCGATCGCCTGAAACCTTGGCTTCGCCCAAGAAATTGAGTGCGTCGAGCAAGTTCGGCCCGGGCCGGCGGCTGCTCATGTATGAGCCGGAAAGCCGGGCTGCATCCTGCCGGGCTGAAGCCACGGCCGGCGCGGCAGGAAGGTTGTAAGGGAAGTAGCGATCGAGAAAACGGTGGAACACCGTGTCGCGCAGGCTCTGCCCCGGCTTGCCGAGGCTGTTTTGAGAGATGAAGAAGCCGGTGTTGGCGTCGAGGATCAGGTGCAGGTCGCTGTGGAAGAACTGGGTATCGCCGCCGTGGCCGATGATGGAGTGGCCATTGCGATTTTCCTGGTAGAAGCCCAGGCACATGCCGTTCAAGTGCGGCGCGGCGGCAAAGGTGCGCGAGTGCATCTGCTGCGCGGTGGAAGCCTGCAGGATACGCGCGCCGTGGTATTCGCCATTCTGCAAGTGCGCCATCATGAAATGGGTCATGTCGTCGGCGGTGGTGGACATTGAGCCCGCCGGCGGCGCATTCACAAACTCAAACGGCTTGGAAGCCGCGGAAGCCAGTTGATATCCCGACGACATGTTTTTGTCCCACCCTTGCGGCAGCGGCTGGCGAAAGGTGGAGTGCTGCATGCCGAGCGGGCCGTAGATGTTTTTTTCAACGTACTCCTCGAACGGCATTCCGGAAACGCGCTGCACAATGTAGCCGGCGAGCGTAGCGCCGTAGTTGGAATAGGCCGGCACCTTGCCGGGCGGATAGATCCTTCGCGGCTCGTGCGTGGTCAGGTATTGCCGCAGCGGGTCAGGGAGCTGCCGGCGGGTGATGAGGTCCTTGATGGCTTCTTCAAACCCGGGCGTGTGCGTCATGATGTTGCGCATCGTGATGGGCTGCCCGAAGGCCGGTTCGATCTTGAAGTCCAGGTACTCGTTGATGTCGTGGTCGAGATCGATTTTGCCCTGCTCGACGAGCTGCATCACAGAAGTCCAGGTGAACAGCTTGGAGATGCTGCCGGGGCGAAACAGCGTCTGATCGGGCAGCACCGGCCGCTTGCTTTTTACGTCGGAGTAGCCGTAGCCCTTTTCAAAGATGACGTTGCCGTTCTGCACCACGGCGATGACGGCGCCGGCAATGTCACTCTGCGCAAGCTGCGAAGGCACCAGGCCATCGAGGAAGGCTTCCAGGTCCTGCGCGGTGAGCTGATGCGGCGACTCACCCGGCGTAACCTTCGAGGGCGCCTCAGTTCCGCGGGGCTGTTCCTTGTTGTTCTTTTGCGGCAGCGGATTTTGGGCCGCAACCAGGCAGGATGCGGCCAGCAAGCACGCCGCAGAGCAAGTGAGCTTCCTCATGCCGGCTCCGTTCAGAAATTGAATTTCAGCGCGAGCTGCAACACGCGCGGGTTCACTGCCAACGAGCTGATGGTGCCGAATGCCGAAGACGAAACCGAAGTCGACGGATTCGAGAACTGGGGATGATTGAACACGTTGAAGGCCTCGGCGCGGAATTCAAGGTTTGAAGATTCCGTCCAGGTCTTAATGCCGAATTGCTTGATCAACGCGGCGTTGAAGTTGTTTTCGCCGGGGCCGACCAGGACTCCGGGCCGGCTGTTGCCGAAGCCGGTGGCAATGCCATCGGAGCCGACCACGGGATACGGCAACTGCGCGCTTCCCGGCTGCGCGCTCTTGAAGAAGCAGGCGCGATTGATGTAGTTGTTCAGCCGGTCTTCAATCGAGCCCGAGGTCGAGGTAATGCAGCCCGGCGCCATCTCAGCAAAATCGCTCAGCATGCCGTTGACGTTGGAAGAGTTGGTGTTGGTCACGGTGAGCCGCTGCCCGGCCTGGATGGTGTAAACGCCGGTCAGGCGCCAGCCGCCAAGCGTTTCTCCACGCAGCGAGCGCAGGTTGCTGCGGTAAAACGGCATGGCGTAATCGAAGCTCACGACAAGCCGTTGCGGCCTGACGAAGGCGTCAGTGCCGTAAGAATGGTGGCGGTTGTACTGATCTCCCAGCACCGTGCCGCCGTTGGTCCCATTGATCAGGTTGTTGGCGTCGGAGAGGCTGTGCGCCCAGGTGTAGGAGGCCTGCGCCTGCAGGCCGAAGCGGGTGCGGTGAACCAGGCTGGCCTCAAGCGCGTTATACCAGCTCTGGCCGGTGGTTTGCAGATCGATGAATGACGTGACCGACAGGCCCTCAACCGGCACGCGCTGCAACACGTTCTTGACCGTATTGGTGGTGACGCCGCGAATCGGGTTCGAGGCGCTGGCCAGCATGGCTTCATTGGGCAGCACGCCGGTCATGAGGCGAGTGCCGCGCGAGCCGATGTATCCCACTTCGAGCACGGTGTCTTTTGCAAGCTGGTCCTGGATGTTGAGGCTGTAATGCTGCACCATGGGCGGCCTGAAATTCTGGTCGAAGCTTTCGCCGCCGATGCTGCTGGTCGGGCTGTAAGGGATGAAGTCGGGAAACGTGATGGTCAGCGGCGCAAACGGGTTGGTCAGGCTGGCGCCGGCGTTGGCGAACGTTTGCGGCTGGCGAAACAGCGCCCACGGCTCGTTTGTGAGTGTTTGCACCAAGGGCTGGCCTGAATAACGCTGGTGGTACACGCCGTAGCCGATTCGCAGCACAACTTTATCGCTCGGCGGAAGCTGCCACGCCAGGCCAATTCGCGGGTTCAGCGTGTTTTGCCCAGTTCCTTTCAGGGCCAGGTTGTTGCCGGCTTTCACCACGCCCGCAGGTACGGCGCCGGAAAAGTTGTTTGCCACGATGAAGCCTTGCAGGGTCCCGGCCGCGGGCGGATTGGGGTTCGCTGCGGCAAAATCGAAATTCGAGTTCCGCCCGGTCAGTTCGCCGACGTCGCCGAGGCGCTCAAACCGGAAGCCGAGGTTCATGGTGAGCCTGCGCGAAATGTGGACATCGTCCTGGGCGTAGGCGTTCCAATCGAGGGCGCGAAAATGGCGCGCCAGCTCGCCCGGCAAATCGAGGCTGAGGATGATGTTGCTCAGCAATGTGCCGTTTTGCGCGGCGCTTTCACCCAGCAGGAAATCGGGCCAGGTTTCAAACAGCGTGCCGCTCAGGAAGTTGAAGAACTTGATGTTGTCGTCGTAGCGCTCGCCGCCGGCGCCAAAGCGGAAGTTGTGCCGCCCCCGCACCCAACTGACGTCATCCTGCAACTGGTAAGTGTTCTGCGCGAAGCCGAGCGTCTGGCCGTTGCCGCCGATGGCGATCGAGCCGGCGATCGAGACCTGCGGCAGGATGTCAAAGGAGTTTACGCTGGCGCCGATGGTGCTCCACTGAAACGGCTGCGCTTGCGTGGTCGAAGTAATGTCTTCGTGCCAGCCCAGCAGGAAGTGGTTGAGCAAGGTGGGCGTAAAAATAAAGCTGTTGGCCAGCGAGGCGTCGCGGAACTTGTTCGGCACGTTGGTGCCGAAGCCGGGAACCGCCGAGCCCCCGAGCTGCGGCTGGTTGAGCGTAAGGGTCTCATTGCTGTTCACGCGGAAACCGCGCAGCTCCCACGTGCTGCGGGCCGCCTGGTTCCATTGCAGGTTGAGCATGGCCTGATCTTCATTGAATGGGCAGGCCTGGCTTACGGTGGAGAAGCCCTGTTGCGCGAACGGCTTTGCCGGATTGATGGTCTGCGGCGTCGGAATAACGTATTGCCCGTTGGGCAGCTTCAGGTTCAACAGGGCCAGCGCGACCGGGCTGATGTTGGAGCCGTTCGGCGCCACGGTTGCGCCCGGCAAACCGGTAGCGGCGGCGAGCCCGGCCTGCTGCCAGAATGTCGGCTGGCCGGCGAACAGCGCGCCCAGCGCCGCCGGGCTGCGATCGTTGGTGAGCGGCGGCTCAAAGAACGTGCTGGAGCAGCGAACGTCAAGCCCGTTCTGCTGGCGCGTTCCCTGGTACGAAGTAAAGAACAGCAGCTTGTCCTTGATGACGGGGCCGCCGAAGGTGCCGCCGAACTGGTTTTGCCGCAAGCGCGGGCGACCCTGCTTGGTTTCGTTGCGGAAGTAGTCGTTGGCGTTCAGGTCTTCATTCCGCAGGAACTCAAACAGCGCGCCGTGAAAGGCGTTCTGGCCGGTGCGCGTCACCACGTTAACGTTGGCGCCCGCATCGCGCCCATAGGAGGCGTCGTAGGGCGCGGTCTGCACCTTGAATTCGCGGATGGTGTCGGGATTCGGAATCGGGATGCCTCCGCTGAAGGCGCCGCTTTGCTGGAAGTCATCGACGTTGACGCCGTTCATCTGGAAGTTGTTGTCCATGCCGGAGGTGCCGGCGACCGAAACCTCGCCGGCAATCGGGTTGCCGCCGTTGCCGCGCCCGATGTCGCCGGCATTGTTCACTTCCGTGCTGACGCCCGGGTTCAAGCCGATGATCTCGGTGAAGTTGCGCGTGACCAGCGGCAGGTTCTCAACCAGGTCCTGCGTGGTCACATGGCCGAGGCTGGCGGATTCGAGCTGAAGCCGCTCAGCGTTGGCCTCGACCGATACCGATTCGTTCGTGGCGCCCACTTCAAACTTGATATTCAGCGCCTCGGTATTGGTGGTGTGCACCGTGAAGGGCGTAACGATCGTGGTCTTGAAGCCCGCCTTGGTGGCTTCAACGCTGTAATCGCCGGGCTGCAGCAGGCCGATGGTGTAGGAGCCCTGGGTGTTGGAATGCACGGTGCGCACGTCGCCGTTCTGCAGGTTTTTGGCCGTGACCTGCGCATCCGGAACCACGGCGCCGCTGGGATCGGTGATGACGCCTGAAATTGCGCCGCTGCCTGAGCTCTGAGCGGCCAATTCGCAGGCAATGAGTGCGGCCAGCGCAACCACAACCATTCGGACCAGGTGCTTGTACATTGACGACTCCTTGCGCGGCCACGGCTCGCGCGCTCCATGCGGTGAAGCAAATGTTTCACGTGCCGCTGAAATCGGAGGACGGCCAAGCATTACAATCCAGCGCGGGTGGAATGTCAAAGCAATTTTGCCCTGCAAAATTGAAGGACAACGAGTGAAACATTTGCTACACTCGCGCTCCACACCACCCTTTGTATGTCGGCTGCTATGCGTTCCACTACTGGCGCGGAACAGCGCGCGAACGGCGACCTGACCGCGCGCAATGGGGCCCGCCCGCGGCGCGCGCCGCAGCGCCTGCCGGGCCTGAGCCCGAAGCGGCAGGAGATCATTCGCCCTGCGCTCGAGCGGCCGCGGGAGTTCGTGCTGCTGAGCGTGCGCGATACGGCAGAGCGGTTGAACAGCGATCCGGCCACCGTGATCCGCATTGTGCGCGGCCTCGGATTCAAGGCCTACCGTGAGTTTCAGCGCTACCTGCAGGACCTGACGGTGGCACACGCCACGTCTCTGGAGAGCATGCAATCGGCGCGCGATCGCCATTCGCTGAGCGGGCAGATGCAGGCTGCCGTCGATCAGGACGCTGAAAATCTGCGCGCGCTGCGCACCAGCCTCGACTTCAACCGCCTGGCGTCAGTCGCCAAGCGGATCTGGAAGGCGCGCCGGGTGTATCTGCTGGGCGGCGACCTGGCCACCAGCCTGGTGGACTACGCGGCGTATCACATGACGTTGCTCGGCATCCTGGCGCTTCCCGGCACCACCACCGGAAGAGTGGTCCACCTGATGCGCAGCGTGGGCAAACGCGACCTGGTGATTGCGGTCAGCTTCGGCCGCGGGCTGCGTTCCACGGTTGAAGGCTTGCAGGAGGCGCGGCGGCGCGGCGCATTTTGCGTCGGCATCGCCGATACGTATGTGTCGCCCATTGCCGAATCGTCGCACGAATTCTTCCTGGCATCGGTGCGCACGCCTTCGTTCGGTATGGCGTATGCTGCTCCAATGTCGCTGCTGAACGCGCTCACCGCGGGCTGCGCGTTTGCAAACCGCAGGCGAACGCTGGCCGTGCTGAACGACGTTGCTGCCGAGCAGCGGTCGGGTTCGCGCTGGTATTCCACCCAATAGCAACATGAAACCACCAACATTGCTGCGATGGATTGTTTTCTTCAGCCTTGCGCTTTCAGCGGGCAGGCTGCCGGCTGCGCCGGCGCGATTTGAGGTTTCGATTTCGCCGTCGGCGGCATCGGCGCCGGTCACCGGCCGGCTGATCCTGGTGCTCGCGGCCAAGGCTGAGCCCGAGCCGCGCCTGACCATTTCTCCTACCGGCCCGGCGATTTACGCGGTTGACTTGGTTCAGCTCGCGCCCGGCCACGCTGCCGTGATTGATGAGCATGCGCTCGGCTATCCCAAGCCGCTGGCTGAACTGCCGGCCGGCGACTACTTTGCGCAGGCAATCGTGAATGTTTACACCGAATTCCATCGCTCTGACGGCCACGATATTTGGGTACACATGGGCGATGGCCAGGTGGAGACGTTCCAGATCGCGCCCGGCAATCTCTACAGCAGCCCGTTGAAGGTCCATCTTGGCGACGGCGGCACGTTCAAGCTCGAAATCGCGCACGTCATCCCGCCGTCGCCGCCTGCGGCCGACACTGCATGGATTAAGCACGTCAAGATACAGAGCAAGCTGCTGAGCAATTTCTGGGGGCACCCGGTCTTCATTCATGCCACTGTGCTGCTGCCCAAGGGTTATGACGAACATCCGGCGGCGCGTTACCCGCTCATCTTCCCGCTCGGGCATTCCGTGCCGTTTTCGTTTGATCCTGATGAGAAGACGGGGAGCCGCAGCGACCGCGCCACTACCGGGCTTGAGAGCGGATATGAATTTTATCGAGCGTGGAACTCCGAGCATTTCCCGCGCGTGATTGCGGTCACGCTGCAGCAGGCTACGCCCTACTTTCCTGATTCCTATTCGGTGAACTCCGCCAACAATGGTCCGTATGGCGACGCCATTGTGCAGGAAGTGGTCCCTTATCTCGAGCAGCACTTCCGCGCCATCACACAACCGTATGCGCGCATTCTTGAGGGCGCATCGACCAGCGGCTGGCAGACGCTGGCGCTGACCCTGCAGCATCCTGATTTTTTCGGCGGTGCGTGGATTTTGCAGCCGGACCCGATCGATTTCCGGCACTACCAGCTTGTGAACATCTACCAGGATGAAAACGCCTTCTCGATTCCAAGCGGGCCGCTGACCACAACTGAGCGGCCGTTCCGCCGCACCGTCGAAGGCCAGGTGGCTTACACGGTGCGCGAGCTCAGCCGGTTCGAAGAAGTGCTGGGCACGCATGGGCGCTCAGGGTTCCAGCTTGAGGCGTGGGAGGCGGTTTATGGTCCCGTGGGGAGCGACGGATATCCGCAGCCGCTCTGGGACAAGCTCACCGGAAAAATCGACCGCAACGTGGCCAATTCGATGCGCGAGCATGGGTTCGATCTTCGCGATTATGCCCAGCGCAACTGGGCGGAACTTGGGCCCAGGATCGTGGGCAAACTGCACTTCTTCTGCGGTGACATGGATAATTTTTACTTGAACCTGGCGGTTTACGATTTTCAGAATTTCCTGAAGAGCACCAGCAATCCGCACTACGAAGGCGAGTTCACCTTCGGCCGCCCTGAAAAAGGCCACGCCTGGCACGCCTGGACGTGGGCGGAGATGGTGCGCGACATGGCGGCGTACATGCAAAAGAACACACCGCCCGGCGAAGACAGCGCGCAATGGAACTACTGACATCTTCAGGCGCTGCTGCTATAGATCGCATCGGCTGCATTGCTTGCCGTCGCAGGCTTGGCGCGTGAAGGCCAGGCGCGGCTGATTTGGTTTAGGCTGATCGTCTATCCTGCCGAAAATGCGAATCACGCAATTTTTCTTTCTTCTTTTATTGCCGCTGGCGCCGCCGGCGCAGGTCGGCGATCCTACGTCGCCGCCGAACTCTCCCGCAAAGGTCGAATTTCTCGCCTCCACGGGCGAAATCACCATGGTTTACGGCGGAAAGCAGATCTTCTCGGGACAGGTTGCGGTCAGCAGCGGTACGGGTTCGGCCCATCTGCCGAACGACGTGATATTCAGCGTTGAGGAAGCTCGCGGAGCACACGATGCGATCGAGCAGAAGATTCGATTGCGGCTGCCGCGCACTCGCGCGGGCGAGGAACTTGAAATCACCGGCGTTGTGGAAGGCAGCACCGAGGCGTTTGCCGCCGAGACATTTTCCCAGGCTCAATTCAATTTTCCGCTGGTTCGTACCAGCTCAGGGCCTGACCACAATCTGCGCAACAACGCTGTTTACGATCGCCACTCGGATTGGGTACTGATTGGCCCATCAGATGGCGAGACCACGATCGTGCCGGACAAACAGGATTCCACGCGCGCCGATTTCCGCATGACCATCACGGGCAGGAACCTGCTGCTCGTGTTCCGGCCGCGGTTCTACCAGAAGCACCGCCACATCAGCTTCTTCGAACCGTGGACATACCGCGTATGGCCGCGATCGGTTGCGGGCTGGTCGTCATGGTGGGCTTATGAAGATCGCATCAGCGAGGACATCGTTCGCCAGGTCACCGATGTGTTTGCGGAAAAGCTGCGGGACTTCGGCTACCAATACATTCAGCTCGACGCCGGCTACCACGTTCGCGACGGCTACCCGACCGAGGCGACCGCCTCGAATGCGAAATTTCCGGGCGGTCTCAAGGGGCTTGCAGCTTACATCCGCGGCAAGGGGCTGGAGCCTGCGGTTTGGGAGAATGTCGCGGTTGATGATGACGCACTGGCGCGGAGCCATCCTGAATGGTTCTATCGAGGCGGCGATGGCGCGCCCTTCAAGGCGCCGTGGGTGGGATACGGGATTGATGGCTCCAATCCCGACGCCGTGAATGCGCTGATTCGCCCAACCTATCGCGAGTTGCGCGCCATGGGCTACAGCTACGTCAAGATCGACGCGCTGCGGCATCTTTTATATGACTCCAGCTACCGGGCGAGAGCTTATCTTGCGCAGAAGGGAAGCAGCCCTGAGCAGGCATTCCGCAACATCCTGCAGGCAGTGCGCGATGAGGTCGGGCGTGACACTTATGTGCTGGCGTGCTGGGGTGTTCTTCCGGAATCGGTGGACATTGCCGATGCAAGCCGGCTCGGAACCGATGGCTTCGGCCCGCACACGCTTGCCGAGTACAACTCGTGGAACAACGTGGTGTGGAGAAACGATCCGGACCACCTGGACATCGGCGGTGAAGGGGAAGACATCATCCGGCCGGTGCTGACCTCGATGGCCGGGGCGCAACTGCTAGTGTCGGATCCCGTGGAACTTTATCGCAATGACTCCAGGATTGAAGGCATGCGCCGCTCGGCGCCCGTGCTGTTCACCGTTCCGGGCCAGCTCTACGACTACGATCCAGCGGCGACCAACAACCTGCTGCTCGGGCTGAGGAACGCCAACGGAGGCGCCGAGCCAGGGCCGATTGATGCCGAGCAGTTTGGAAATGTTCCGCAGTGGTGGCTGATGGACATCAGCCGCGCGTTCGAGAGCTGGTCAGTGGTGGCACGCCTTGCGTGGCATGAGCTGCCCGCAACGATGGTCCGGTTTCGCGATCTTGGGCTCGCCGCCGACAAGCAATACCTGGTGTACGAGTTCTGGTCTCACCAGCCGCTCGGCATCTTTAAGGATTCATTTCCGGCCGCGGAGCAAAAATCGAAGGAAGTTCGCGTGTACTCAATTCGCGAACTGCAAGCCGTTCCGCAGATTGTTTCAACCAGCAGGCACATCACCCAGGGGGGCGTGGACCTGCGCAACGTGCAATGGTCAGCCGCTGAGAAACGCCTCTCGGGCGAGAGCGACGTGGTGGGCGGCGACGCTTATCGCATCACAATTCACATTCCCCACGGGTTTGCTCTTTCCGGCGCGATGAGCGACCAGGGACGAATGACAGTAACGGGCGGCAACGGCTTCGCTGATGTTTCGGTCACTCCCGCAAAATCGGGAGTGATGAAGTGGTCGATTACGTTTCGCTAACCGAACCGGTGCAGCGCGCGCGCTGCGATGCGTCCGCCCGCTAATACGCAAACAGCGGTCCTGCGCCCGCCGGCGAGTTCTGCCCTTCGATGGCGGTGAAGATGTTACGGCCGAAGAAGAAGGGCAACCGGCGTCAACGTGGGATGAAGCTGCGCGTCGGGGGTGGAACGCGGTCGCGCGTGAGGAATGGCGCGCCC
>JAJPJZ010000092.1 GCA_021323935.1 Terriglobia bacterium
CTTGAGAGCGGGTCGCGCCCGCACCTGACCAACACTTCGCGCACCCTGCTGGCAAAGTTTTTTAACGTGCATCCGGGCTACCTGGTCAATGACCCGGCGGGCTACCATACCGAGCTCGTTTCTGACGTGCGCACGCTCGAAGACAAGCTTGACCTGTGGCTGATCCAGGGCGCCGAGCGCTTCCGCCGCGATCCTGAGGTGTGCCACGCGCTGCTTGAACTGGCCAAGCACAACGATTCACGCAAGTGCCTGGTGTTGCTGGCGGCGATCCTGGAAACGCCCGGCCTCGGCGAGCGATTGCTCACGGTATTGAGACCTGAAGCCGCCGAAAAGCCGAACGGCGCTGCCGGTCGGCGTCCCACTGCCGAGGACCGCCGGCCAGGAGGCTCTTTATGACCTGGGCTGCCTTCTACTTTGCATGCTTCGTCATCGGGCTGGCATTGACGCTGGTTTCGCTGATCGCCGGCTCGGTCCACCTGCACATCCCGCACCTGCACTTCGGCCATGGCGGCGGACACATTGCCGGCCGTGGCATCGGCGTGCACGCTGCCGGCCCGCATGGCGCGCATGCGCAGGTCCCGATCGTGAACTTTGCCACCATGGTTGCGTTCCTCACCTGGTTTGGCGCCACCGGCTACGTTCTTTCGCATTTTCATCCGGTGCCGCTGGCGCTGGGGCTGGGGTTCTCGCTGCTCGGCGGCATCACCGGCCTGCTGATCGTGTTCTGGTTCCTGGCCAAGCTGGTAGAGCACGATGACACGATGCAATCGGCCGATTACGACATGATCGGCGTGCTGGGCAAGCTGACGGTGCCGATTCGCGCAGGCGGCACCGGCGAAATTGTTTATTCACAAATGGGGCGCCGCTTCTGCGCCGCCGCGCGCAGCGACAGCGGAGCCGCGTTGCCCAAGGGAGCTGAAGTCGTGGTAACGCGCTACGAGCAGGGCGTGGCCTTCGTAAGGCTTTGGGAAGAATTGGCCGGTGAGGTGGAGCAGGCAGCCGGCCGGGAAACAGGCAAGCATCAGCAAGGCATTTGAACCGATCAATTGAACGGATTTAGGAGCGATCTTTATGGAACTGACAACTGGAATGTGGATCATCATTGCGCTGGCCGTGTTCGCCGTGGTCGCCATCATGATGACGCTGACGACGCTGTATCGCAAAGTGGGGCCGAACCAGGCGCTGATCGTGTACGGCTTGGGAGGCACGAGCGTGGTGACCGGCGGCGGACGAGTGGTGTGGCCGCTGATTCAGTCATGCCGCGACCTGTCGCTCGAATTGATGTCATTCGACGTTGCGCCGCAGCAGGACCTTTACACCAAGCAGGGCGTGGCCGTCACGGTGGAAGCCGTGGCGCAAATCAAGGTGAAGTCTGACAAGGAGTCGATCCTGACGGCCTCGGAGCAGTTCCTGACCAAGATGCCGCAGGAGCGCGAAGGCCTCATTCGCCTGGTGATGGAAGGGCACTTGCGCGGCATCATCGGCCAGCTCACGGTGGAAGAAATCGTGAAGCAGCCGGAGATGGTCGCTGACCGCATGCGCGCCACCTGCGCCGACGACATGAACAAGATGGGCCTGGAAGTCATCTCGTTCACCATCAAGGAAGTGCGCGATAAGAACGAATACATCACCAACATGGGCCGGCCTGACGTTGCACGCATCAAGCGCGACGCCGATGTGGCCGCCGCCGAAGCCGACCGCGATACCGCCATCCGGCGGGCGCTGGCGCAGCGCGACGCCGCCACTGCCAAGGCCCAGGCTGACCAGGAGCGCGTGCTGGCTGAAGCCCTTTCGCAGGCCAAGCAGGCTGAGGCCACTCGCGACCTGAACCTGAAGCAGGCCGAGTTCCTCGAAGCCACCAAGAAGGCGCAGGCGCAGGCCGATAAAGCGTACGAGATCCAGACCAACGTGATGCAGCAGCAGGTGACGGCTGAGGCCGTGCGCGTGCAGCAGGTGGAAAAAGAATCGCAGATCAAGGTGCAGCAGGCGGAAATTCAGCGGCACGAAAATGAGCTGATCGCCACGGTGCTGAAGGCCGCCGAAATCGAGCGCCAGCGCATCCTGCAGCTTGCGGAAGCTGAGAAGCAGCGCCTGATGACCGAAGCCGACGGCAAAGCTGCCGCCATCCGCGCGCAAGGCGAGGCAGAGGCCGAAATCATCTTCAAGAAGGGCGAAGCTGAAGCCAAGGCCATGAACGTCAAGGCTGAGGCGTACCAGGAATACAACCAGGCGGCCGTGGTGGACAAGCTGATCACCAGCCTGCCGGAGATCGTCAAAGCGCTCTCGGCGCCGCTGGCCAACGTTGACAAAATCACGGTGGTCTCGACCGGCAACGGCTCGGCCGCCGGGCTCAACAAGATCACCGGCGACATCACGCAAATTGCCGCGCAGGTGCCGGCGCTGTTTGAGGCATTGAGCGGCATGCAGATGTCGGAACTGCTGGGCAAGGTGAGGATGATCGGCGACAAGGCGCCGAAACCGGCGCCCACGCTCGATGCTCCGCCTGACGGCGGCGGCAAGGCGAAAGCCGCAGGCGCCTAGGCGCTTCGCTTATGCCGCTGCGCGAGGTTTGTGCCTTTGTGGTGAGCTTCCGCTGCGATGGAAGCCGCCACAAAGGACCGGCGGCCCTGGCGAACCTGGGTGAACCGTGACCGGAGGGACTGATGAAACGCACGTATTTCGTTATTGGGGCCCTCATCATCGCAGCCACCTTCATTGGCACGCTGGTGCTGTGGCCGCAACTTCCTGATCGCGTTCCGACCCACTGGAACGCGCACAACCAGGTCAATGGCTGGAGCAGCAAGGAATGGACCGCGCTGCTGATGCCCGGCATCATGACCGTGATGCTGCTGGTCACGGCGGCGCTGCCGTGGCTTTCGCCCCGCAACTTTGAAGTTGAAACCCAGGGCGGGGGCGCATACCTGCCGATCATGATTGCGGCGATTGCGTTCACCGCCGTCGTGCATTTTGCGGTGCTCGAAGCCGCATTGGGTCACCGCTTCGAAATCACGCACGTAATTACCGGCGGAGTAGGCCTGCTGTTTGCCGCCATCGGCGCCATGCTGCCCGGGGTGCGGCGCAACTTCTACGTAGGCGTGCGCACGCCCTGGACGCTGGCCGACCCGCGGGTGTGGGAGGCGACGCACCGTTTCGCCGGCAAGGCGCTCGTCATCGCGGGCCTGCTGGCGGTTGCGCTCGCGTTTCTGACTGCAACTCCGTGGTCGGCAGCCGTTGCCCTGGCGGCAGGCGCGATGGCGCCCATCATTTACTCGCTGGCCTATTACAAGCAGCTTGAACGCCGAGGGGAGGTGTAGCCATGCCTGTGCATCACGCCACGCGTCCGCACCTGCTGCTGCTCGCCTTCGCGAACCTGGTGCTGCTCGGCAGTTCGCTGCTGACGCGCAATCGCGAAGTGATGTTCTCAATCGCACTTGTGGCGTCGGTCGCGATGACGCTCACGTACTTATTCATCTGGAACCGCATTGCTCGAAGCTGAAAGGAGTCTTTATGGCGCTGCTGGAACGTGTTTCGACGCTGGTCCGGGCAAACCTGAACGACCTGATCGATAAGGCCGAAGACCCGGAGAAGATGATCAAGCAAGTTATTCTCGATATGGAAAACCAGCTTTTGCAGGTCAAGACGCAGGTGGCGATTGCGATTGCCGACCAGCACTTGCTGGAAAAGCGCGAGAAGGAAAACGAAGACAAGCACGCCGAATGGATCAGGCGCGCGGAAATGGCCGTGGACAAGAAGGACGATGAACTGGCGCGCGCCGCGCTTGAGCGCTCGATGAGTTATGAGCAGATGCGCGAAAGCTTCAAGCAGCAGATTGCCGATCAGCGGGTCGAAGTGGAGAACCTGAAATCGGCGCTGCATAAGCTGCAGCAGAAGCTGGCCGAGGCCCGCGCAAAGTCCGATTTGCTCATCAGCCAGCACCGGCGTGCGCGCGCCATGTCAAAGGCGGCTGACGCCCATGCGGCTGCGGGCCAGGAAGGCGGCGGGTCACGCTCGGCCACGTTTGACCGCATGAAGCACAAGATCATGAAGCAGGAGGCAGCCAGCCAGGCAAAATCGGAGCTGCTGGCCGATAACATTGACGACCGATTCGCTTCGCTCGAGCGCGAGCAGCAAATCGACCGCCTGCTCAATGAGCTGAAGCAGAAGCGGCAATCAGCGTGAGCGCGCTGCGGCGGCGCACCAGGTGACGCTACGCTCGATGGCTCGAATTACGACATGACGAGCTGGTTGAATCGCGCACGGCGGTGGCGGCTCTTTAGCCATGGCGCCCTGCTGCTGTTCAGCGCTGCGGCGGTCGCTTTACTGTTGCCGGCGGCTCCGGCAAGGCCGGCCGGCTCCAGCGCTGAACGCGAGCTGATGCGCCTGACCAACCAGGACCGCGCCGCCGAAAATGTTCCGCCGCTTGCAGCCAACGACCTGCTGGCCGAGGCAGCGCGCGCGCATCTGGACCGCATGATGCGCGAACGCGCTCTCTCTCACCAGTTCCCCGGCGAGCCGGATTTGTCCGCCCGCCTGGCTGCGACTCATCTTCGCTTTCAGGCCTCGGGCGAAAACGTGGCGTTTTTCACCGACCGCGGCAACGCGGACCGCAATGCGGCAGAGGCAAACAAGATCCTGATGCACTCGCTGCCGCACCGCGAGAACATCCTGAAGCGGGATTACAACGCGATCGGCGTGGCCATCGGTTCGGCCGGGGGCAGCGTATGGGTGGTCGAGGATTTTGCCCGCGCCTTTGCGCCAACTTCAAGCCGCGAAGCCAACGAGCTGGTCGAGGCGGCGCTCCAGCGCGAGCGCTCAAGCCGCGGGTTGCCGGCGCTTGCCTTTCGAGAGCTGCCCAGCCTGCAGGCTTGCGCCTGCCGCGATGACGTTGCGCCCACACAATTGCTGCGCCATTTCCATGAGGCGCATTCGGTTGACGTGTTTACCGAGTGGCAGGCGGATGAGCTTTCCCCTGGAGCGCGGAAGCAGGCGGCCGCGCGTGCTTCGAAATCCGCGGCAGTGGCGGTTTGCGCGGAGCCACGCGCCAATGGGAGCTACCGCGTAATTGTTCTTTTCTTCTGACCATGGCAGAGATCCTGATTGGGCCGGCGGGCTGGGCATACAAGGACTGGGAAGGAATCGTGTACCCGCCCGGCCTCTCGGCGCAGCGAGCGGGCAAGGGCAAGCAGCATCCGCTGGAGTTCCTGGCGCGATATTTCGACCTGGTCGAGATCAACACCACTTTTTACGGCCACGTGAAACCAGCCGTCGCCAAGCAGTGGGTGAGCATGACCACTGCCGTGAACGCGCGCTTTTGCTTCACCGCAAAGCTGAACCGCGCATTCACTCACTCGCCCATCGCAGTTGTGGAATCCACTTCAGCCGCCACTATCAAGCCGGGCAATGAGGACGAGGAGTTCGCCAGAGCCGGGCTCGATGCCTTGGCGGGGGAAGGTCGGCTGGGCGCCGTGCTGGCGCAATTTCCTATTTCATTTAAATGCACCAGCGAGAACCAGCAGTACGTCGGCGAGCTGCTTCATCGTTTCGGCGCCTACCCGCTTGCCGTCGAATTACGGCACATCAGTTGGAACAACCCGCAGACGCTGGCGCAGCTTGCGGCTGAAGGCGCGGCATTCTGCAACATCGATCAACCCTTGCTTGGCAAGGCGCTCAGGCCCAGCACGCACCTGACGTCATCCATCGGCTACGTTCGCTTGCACGGCCGCAACTACGATCAGTGGTTCACGCATGAGCGCCCGCACGACCGCTACAACTACCTTTACAAGCCTGCCGAGCTGGAGCGCTGGAAGCCGCGCATCGAAGCCGTGGCCCAGAATGCCGACCGCGTGTTCGTGGTGGCCAACAATCACTTTGAAGGCAAGGCTGCCGCGAATTCACTGCAGTTGAAGTCGCCCTCGCCGGCAAACCCGTGCCTGCTCCAAAGTCGCTGGCCGATCGTTACCCAGACCTCGCGCCATTTGTCATCACGGCGGAATAATTTACCGAACTTTAATGGAACTTCTGGGTGCAGCCCCGCGTAGAAAAAGGTGAGCAGGGTTGTTAACGAATACGTGCCGCATCCGTCAAATAAGTGAGCAGATAAGAGTTTAGAAAAAGGAGAACGAACATGGGCGCAGAATGGAACAAGTTTATTGATCACACCGGCATCCGCATGGGCCTGATCGTGGTGGGCCTGGCAGTTTGGACTGTAGCCGTCGTCGGCCTGATGTCGCTGGTATAACGGCGGGAACCAAGCCCCGCACATTTTTCGACTTGCCGCCCCGCCTGAGCGACCGCGATTGTGGGCCAGGTGGGGCAAATCGTTTGGCAGCATTACAATGGGCATCCGCTCTCAGCGGAAACGCCCATGAACCTGATGCGCAGCGCCCTGCTTTGGGCCTCACAGAATGCCTGGCTCCGCGAGCAGGCCCCGAGACACAAGTTTGTGCGCCGCACGGTTTCGCGCTTCATGCCCGGCGAAGGCGTGGACGACGCAATGCAGGCGGCGCGCTCGCTGGCTGCGCAGAACATCCGCACAATCTTTACTCAGCTCGGCGAGAACATCACCTCGGCCCTGGAAGCCGAGCAGGTGCGCGATCACTACCTCGGGGTGCTGGCCCAGATCCGCGAATCGGCGTTGCCGGCTGAGATTTCGGTAAAGCTGACCCAGCTTGGCCTCGACCTGGGCGAAGACCTGTGCTACCGCAACCTTGCGCCGCTCATCGAGCGCGCTGCGCTCAATTCCGGCGTGACGACGCTGTGGATCGATATGGAAGGCAGCGCCTACACCCAGCGCACGCTTGACCTGTTCACCCGCGCGCGCCGCGAGTACGCGAATGCCGGCGTGTGCGTGCAGGCCTACCTGTATCGCACAAAAGAAGATCTTGAGCGCCTGATTTCGCTGGGCGCTGCCGTCCGGCTGGTGAAAGGTGCTTACAAAGAACCGCCGGCCGTTGCTTTCCCTCGCAAGCAGGACGTCGATGCAAATTACTTCGCGCTGGCGCAGCGGCTGCTGAGCGCTGATGCGCGGCAGCACGGCGTGCGCTCGGCGCTTGCCACCCACGACCGCGCCCTGATTGCCAGGATGGCGCAGTTCGCAGAACAAAACGGCGTTCCGCGGACTGCGCTCGAATTTCAAATGCTGTATGGCATTCAGTCTGCCGAGCAGCTTCGGCTCGCCCGCGAGGGCTATGACTCGCGCGTGCTCATCGCGTACGGGCCGCATTGGTACGCATGGTTTATGCGCCGGCTGGCGGAGCGGCCGGCAAACCTCTGGTTCGTGATCAAGAATTTCTTTTGATTTCAGGTCGCATCGCGCAGCGGCGGGCGAGGTCGCCCAGGAAATGGCGAGGCCCACGTGCCGCCGATGTCGCCGGGGCCGTAGGAATCGAGCGTGAGGAATTCGCGCACCACTTCTTCCTTGCTCTGTTCCATCTCCCACGGCGTGCCGAAAAACAGCACTTTCGCCTGGTGCAGGAAGACGATGCGGTCGGCAAGTTTCTTCGCCAGGCGCATGTCGTGCGTCACCACCACGCTGGTGAGCTTCAGTTGCAGCTTGAGCTTGGCGATCAGGTCGCCCAGCAACTGCGCCTGCAACGGATCCACCATGGTGGTTGGCTCGTCGTAAAGCACGGCCTCAGGCTGCGCCGCCAGCGCCCGGGCAATCGCAACCGATCGCTTCATGCCGGTGGATAGGTCGCTGGGCAACAGGTCGCGCATTTCGCGCACGCCTACCATTTCGAGCAGGCCTTCGACGATCTGGAAGATTTCATCTTCGCTGAGCTCGGCGCGTTCGCGCAGCGGAAATGCCACGTTCTCGCCGACGGTCAGCGAATCGAACAGCGCGCCGTTCTGAAAGACCATCGTCACTTTTTTCCGGATGCGCTCCATCTCCTGCTCGCTGTAGTCAGTCACGTCTTCGTAAGCCACGATGACGCGCCCGCTGTCCGGCTTCAGGAAGCCCATGATGTGGTGCAGGGAAACCGACTTGCCGACGCCGCTGCGACCCAGGATGCACACGGTTTCGCCGGGCAGCACGTCAAATGAAACATCATCCAGCACAGTGCGGGAACCGAACGACTTGGTGACGCCCTGGAACTCGATGTATGGCTTGTCAGGCCGGGGATCGTGCATCGCTCAATTCTAAAGCGCCTTTGCCGGTTGCGGGCAGCCCACGCGCCGCTCAGCTTCGGCAAATTCTTCGGGAGTGTTCAGGTTGGCGAGCATTGCAGCGTGGAAGCCGCGGCGAACCAGCTCTGCTTCGCCGATGATCTCTACGGTTTGGCCGTGGAGTGCCGCCTCGATTTTGTTGTTGCCTTCTGCCAATGCCTGCTGGGCGGCCGCGGCGAACTCGCGCCGGTAAACAGCGCAAAGCGGGTGAATGCGGCCGGCGGCATGAGGCAGCGTGGCCAGCGCGCCCGATTCCTTCGCGCGGCTGAGCACGAATTGCAATAGCGCCGCCGTCACGAACGGGATGTCGACAGCCAGAATGAAGTTGACCTGTCCGGCATGCGCCGATGCGAGCGCCGCATGGATTCCGGCAAGCGGCCCCTGGCCGGGGAAGGCGTCGCCGACGGTCGAGCAAGTCAGCCGCGCAGCCATGTCGTGCAGCGCCTGCCCTGCCCCGACGATGCAAACCTGCGCGCCGGCAGCGCGTGCCGTCTGGACGGCGCGTTCCAGCAAAGTCTTGCCTGCGAGCACCAGCCCGGCTTTATCGCGGCCCATGCGCGAGCTTTTGCCGCCGGCCAGCACAAAAGCAGTAACGCTCTGCATCACCGGCATCATACGAGACGCCTGGGTCACATCTACAATGAAATGGATGCCACGCAAGGCCAAGCCGGCGCTGCGCTGCCCGGTGTGCAGGAAGCTGGTGACGCGCAGTGATCCTGAGTTCCCATTCTGCAGCGATCGCTGCCGCACCATCGATTTGGGAAAGTGGGCCAGCGGCGCGTACGTGATCTCAACTCCAGTGATCGATCCTGAGGCGATGGAATCGCAACATTCGCCTCGTCATGATCCACAGGCTGAGCGCGATGACGATCCAGGAAAATGAATCCGTAGCCGCTCCTGCCGGCCGCCGCGATTGGGCATGGGCGGTGAGCACGCTGTGCGGCATCGGGCACTTGCGCCCCGGGCCAGGCACGTGGGGCTCGGCCGTGACGGTGGTACTGTGGTTCGCCGTGGCGCGAAGCATCGCGCCCAGCCAGCAGCCGGCGGCGGCGCTGATTTGGGCGGCGGTGGCAACCGCAATCGGCATTCCCGCGGCCACGTGCGAAGCCCGGCGCTGCGGGCTGCACGATCCTTCGCATGTGGTGGTCGATGAGATGGCCGGGCAGATGGTGACGCTGATTGCCGCGCCGGTTCAATGGAAAACTCTGGTACTCGGTTTTATACTTTTTCGTTGTTTCGATATTTTGAAGCCGCCGCCAATCCGGCACCTGGAGCGCTTGCCCGGCGGGGTCGGCATTGTTGTGGATGACCTGGGCGCCGGAGTGTATGGCCTGGTGGTCCTGCAATTGATTACGCACGCCTGGGCGGGTGTGTTCCGTTGAGAGCTATGCTCGGAAAACGCAACATCAACGGCAAGCCGCATATCGAGGCGCTGGTGCCGGCGGCCGCGCTTCCGGGCGGCGAAGTGCGCATCATCGGCTCGGGCCTGAAGCCTCCGGAACTCGGCCGGCCGCGCGTTGAAATTGACGCTGTCGAAGCGCCCATCGTCGTCAGCTCCGATGATTTTGTGATTGCGCGCGTGCCTGACGGAGCGCAGTCGGGCGCAGTCACGATTGCCATGAATGGCTCGCGCAGCAATTCGGCGCAGCTTCGCGTCGCTGCCACCATCGCCGAAAACCTGCACCCGGTCACCAACCCGGCGGTCGATGCGGAAGGCAATATTTATGTCACGTTCTCGGGCGCGCGCGGGCAAAAAGTTCCCATCGCCGTCTATCGCATTGATACGTCGTACACCGCGAAGCCGTTTCTCTCC
>JAJPJZ010000115.1 GCA_021323935.1 Terriglobia bacterium
AAGCCGGTGGCTTGCGTGCGCTCCGCGACCTTTGCTCCGCAGACCAAAGGCCAGGCCAGCAGCGGCGCCTGCTCTTGCGGCGCGCGGCGCAGTGCATCGGCAACGATTTTCAGCAGGCCCTCGCGAGCGGATTGCATCCCGACATTCTAAAGCATTCGGTTGCCAGGAGCTGGCTCGCATTGAGTTGCGCTCGCTCGAATGCCGCTTCGTGATTTCTGGCCAGAACTCCCTCGGTCCGTTCAGGAGCTGCGGTCAGCGCAGGGGTCCTTCGCTCGCCCGCGCCCTAGGGCCGCGTGAAAACGCCTGGGCCAGTCTGTGCCGAAGGGCGGGGCTCGACTCAGGATGACAAGTTAAAATTTTCGTTATTTTGGCTGCGGAAATTCCTTAGCGATGAGTGCCAAGCCTCCGGCCTTGGTGTGAATGCGGCCTTCGAGCTGGGCGTCTTCGCAGGCGGCTAGCATCTGCTTGAAGTCGGGGCTGGGGGTGTAGCCGGCGGCGATAAGATCATCACCGGTGACGAGCAGCTGGGGCCGGATCTCCTCTTGTGGCATGTTAGCGAGGCGTTCCTGGACAAACTGGTAGAGCGAAAGGTCGCGGTGGCTGGCGAGGCAGTCGATGCGGTGCAGCTCGAGCAGCTCAGCGAAATTCTCTGCGCGGACGAAACGCTTGAAGGTGGAATCGCGCATGTTGCGGACCTCGGCGAAGCGCATGTGGTCGGCGACCAGACCGGTGATCTTGGAGGTCTCATCGGTTGACAGCCGCAGGCTATCGCAGATCTCTTCCGTCATCCTGGCGCCGAGATCGGCATGGCCGTCGAAGCGGATACGATCGGGAGCGATGCGAAAGGTCGGCGGCTTGCCAACATCGTGCAGCAGCGCCCCGAGAGCGAGGGTTGGCGAAGCCCCGGCCGGGAGCTGCTCGAGCAGCATGAGCGTGTGAACCCAAACGTCGCCCTCAGGATGGAATTGCGGCGGCTGCTCCACGCCCTTAATCTTCGCGATCTCAGGCAGGACTTCGAGCAGCAGGCCGGATTCATCGAGCAGCTCGAAGGCGCGGCGCGCGCGGCCCTCGGTAAGCATCTTGAGCAGCTCTTCGCGAATGCGCTCGCGACTTACGTCGTGTATCTTGGGCGCGAGTTCGCGCACGGCGTTCATCGTTGCGGCGTCAATGTTGTATCCAAAGCGAGCGGCAAAGCGCACGGCGCGCAGCATGCGCAGCTTGTCTTCGGCGAATCGCCGCTCGGGATCACCGATGGTGCGCACGATCCCGGCGCTCAGGTCGTTGCGGCCGCCCACGTAATCCAGCACTTCACCAGTCGCCGGATCCATCAGCAGCCCGTTGATGGTGAAGTCGCGGCGCTGCACGTCTTCCTGCGCGCTGGCTGAGTAGCGCACCGCGTCGGGATGGCGGCCGTCGCTGTAGCTCACATCGCAGCGGAAAGTGGCCACTTCAATCACTTCGTGCTTGGCGATCGGCACGGCGGCTTCAGTGCCCAGCGGCTCGTCGGCGCCGTGCGTCACCCGCTCGGGGTCCGCTGCCGGAATCGGCACCAGCACGACGCCGAACTGCGCGCCTACCGCGTAGGTGTTGGGGAAAATGCGTACGACCTCAAGGGGCGTGGCATCGGTGGCCACGTCGTAATCGGCCGGTTCGCGGCCGAGCAGCAGATCGCGCACGCAGCCGCCTACCAGCAGCGCCTGGTGGCCGTGCGCGCGCAGCACGCGCACCACTTCGCCGGCGAACTCACGCGCCTGGGTGCTCACATTGCAAGTTTACAGTTGGCTGAATTTCTCGACCGGCCTACGCGGCGCGCGCCAGCATCACGGCAAACCACTTGCGCTCGTCATGCCAGCCTTGGCGCGGTTCAAA
The DNA here is from genome assembly GCA_021323935.1 of Terriglobia bacterium. Lineage (GTDB taxonomy): Bacteria > Acidobacteriota > Terriglobia > Terriglobales > Acidobacteriaceae > JAFAIN01. The sequence goes on from JAJPJZ010000115.1 coordinate 1,870, forward strand.
GCCCGCCGAGCGCAGGATCGCCGCGAGCTGCCGGGGAGCGTATTTGTAGCTGTTTTCAGTGTGGATCCGTTCTCCCGCCAAAAACCTGACGCGCAGCCCCAGGGCGCGAATGGCAACCTGCTGCGCGCGCACGCTCTGCACATAGATCTGCATGGCGGAAGCTTGCGGGTTCCACTCCGCAACGTGGCGAAACGCCGCCAGGTCAAAGTTGCCGCCCAGTTCACGGTTAATGCGTGCCAGCAGGTTTAGGTTGAAGCGCGCCGTAACTCCTGAGCGGTCGTTGTAGGCGGCGCGAACCACGTCCACCTGCTTGGATTTGCCTGGCGCCAGGTCGGCGCCCACCAGCAGGCCTTCACCCGCATGCAGGTGGCGGCGCACATTACGCAGGATGCGCACCACCTCGGTGTGCTCAAAGTTGCCCATGCTTGAGCCGATCCAGAGCACAAGGCGGCGGTGCGCGCCGTTCGGCACCAGCCGGAAGCCGTTGGCGTAATCGGCGGCCAGCGGCCTGACCGGCAACTCAGGCCAGCGCGCCGCAAGCTGCGAGGCGGCGCTGCTCAACGCCGCACGCGAAACGTCTACCGGCTCATAGGTGAGCGCGAGGTTGCGGCGGAGCGCACGATCAATCAGCACGCCGGTCTTTTCTGCCGACCCGGCGCCCAGCTCGACCATGGTGAGCGCGCCCTGGCCGGCTGCCGCTTCAACAATCTCCGTTCCATGCTGCTCGAAAATCGCGCGCTCCGTGCGCGTCAGGTAATACTCGGGCAGCTTCGTAATCTGCTCGAACAGCGCCGAGCCGGCATCGTCATAAAACAGCCGCGGCGGTAGCCGCTTCGGCGTGCTGCTCAGCCCGTTGAGGACGTCAGCCGCAATCGGAGAAAACGGCACTGCCGGGTTAGCGGCCATGGGCGCCTGCCTGGGGCCGGCGGCCCACATCCCTTGCCAGCCTTATGCCCGAAAACTGCCAGCGGGTTTGCGCCGGAAAAAAATTGCGGTAGCTCGGCCGGATGTGCGATTGCGGCGTGGCGCACGAGCCGCCGCGCAGCACATATTGATTGCACATGAATTTGCCGTTGTATTCGCCGAGCGCGCCTTCCGCAGCCTGAAACCCGGGATAGGCCGCGTAGGAACTGGCAGTCCACTCCCAGCAATCGCCAAAAAGCTGTGACTGCCCGCAAGCGGCGGCGCGCGGATGCAGCCGCTCGCTCTCCAGGAAATTGCCGGCAATGTTCTCCTGCGCTGCGGCGTGCTCCCATTCGAACTCTGTGGGCAGGCGCAGGCCGCGCCAGCGCGCATAAGCGTCAGCCTCAAAGTAGCTGACGTGGCAAAGCGGCTCGCTCATTTCCAGCTTCTTCATGCCCGAGCAGGTAAAGCAGAACCATTCGCCCTCGCGCTGCTCCCAATAGAGCGGCGCGCGCCAGCCATTTACGCGGGCCGTCTCCCAGCCTTCCGAAAGCCACAAGGTCGGCTTCTGATATCCGCCCTCGGCAACGAACTCCAGGTACTCGGCGTTGGTCACCAGGCGCGAAGCCAGGGCAAAGCGCTCGAGCAGCACGCGGTGGCGCGGGCTTTCGTTATCGAAGGCAAAGCCGGTTCCGCCGTGACCCACTTCAACCACGCCGCCTTCATGTTCCTGCCAGCGCATCGCCGTTACAGCCCCCGGCGCCTGCTCCGGACCCGGCCAATACTGCGGGCGCAGCGGATTCATCCAGAAGGCGTGCTTAATATCGGTGACGATCAGCTCCTGGTGCTGCTGCTCATGGTTCAAGCCCAGCTCGATCAGTGCGGCCGCCGCCGCGCCGCCATCGGCGGATATCAGGCGCTCCATGGCCGCATCCACATAGCGGCGATAGGCCGTGACCTCATCGGTCGAGGGCCGCGACATCAAGCCGCGCGCAGTGCGCTCCGGCCGCTCGCCCACGTTGTTGTAGTAAGAGTTGAACAGGAAGCGGAAACGCTCGTCGAACGGGCGGTAGCCCGGAAGGTGCTGGGCCAGGATGAACGTCTCAAAAAACCAGGTGGTATGCGCCCGGTGCCACTTCACCGGGCTGGCCTCAAAGCACGATTGCACCATCTGGTCTTCGGCGCTCAACCGCGCCGCCAGCGCCTCGGTCTGCTGCCGCACTTCGAGGTAACGCGCCAGGCCTGCGGGCGCCTCCGCAAGGCACGCTTCGAGCTTGGTGAGGGTGGCCACAACAGTCGGGGCAGAATACGCCTGCCCCAAATCAGATGCAAACCGGCGCGCCGGGTTTCAGTTTTCGCTGCCGGCCCGCCCCAAGCAGCTAAGTAGCTGCTTTTCTGCATCTCACCGCAGTACCGCAAGATCTACTTAGCGGAGTTTCCCCCATGATCCGCTTTCGTGTCGCTTTCATACTTTTTGCCGGCTTGACGTTCGCCCTTGCCGCGAGCGTCGCCCAGGAGTGCGCCACCGGCACTGACCTTGACGCTGCCACTAAGAGCGCGGTCGAGCAGGCCGCGCAGCAGTACGCGCAAGCTGCCATCCAGGGCAATGTGCAGGCCCTGCAGCAGAACTCGGTGGGATCGCTCGCCACCGACATCAGCCCGGTGCAGACCGCGCTCGCGAACTTCAAGGCCGATCTCAGCGGCGCCCGCGCCTCAACCCGCGCGGTTTATTTGCTCAACTACGCCGGCCAGGGCCGGCCTGAATTCTATTGCGGCATCTACAATTCGCCCGATCGCATTGGCCTGCTGATTAACGGCCTCACGCCGGGCAAGTGGGCGGTGGCCATTGAAGATGTTTCAGGCGGCAAGGCGCCCATTACGATTGGCGAAATCCTGCAGCAGCAAGGTGCGGGCTGGAAGATGGCCGGCTTTATCCTGCGCGCCACCGAGATCGGCGGCCACCCCAGTGACTGGTTCCTGCAGAAGGCGCGTGACTTCAAATCTCGCGGCGAAAACCACAATGCCTGGTTCTATTACGCCGTGGCCTGGGACCTGGCCGCGCCCCTGCCCTTCATGAGCACGGCCCCGCTCGACAAGATTGCGCAGGAAATGCAGTCCCTGCGCCCGGGCGATCTGCCCTCGCCGCAAAACCCGCTTTCGCTCTCGGCCGGCGGCAAGACGTTTCAGATTACCGGCATCGACGCCATCCCGGTCGGCGATGTGCTTGACTTGCGCGTCCGCTACCGGGCCCAGGCGCCCAACAGCGATACCGCCCAGCTCTACCAGGACAACACCAGCGTCATGAAGGCGGTGGTTGAAAAATTTCCTGAATTCCGCGACGGCTTTACCGCCGTCATTGCGCGCGCGCTCGACCCGAACGGAGTGGGCGATTACGGCAGCGTCTCTGAAATGAGCAAGCTGGCCAACGCTGCCCCACCCGCAACTCCCCGGCCCTGAAATTGACGGCTCACTAGGAGAACAACCATGCTGTGGATGATTTTCTTTATCCTGCTGATCCTGTGGTTCCTCGGGTTTATCACTTCATACACCCTGGGAGGGTGGCTGCACATCCTGCTGATCGTGGCGGTCATCGTCCTGCTGGTGCAGTTAATTGCCGGCCGCCGAGCGGTTTAGCGGAACTGCGCGGAGAAATGAAGCGGCCGCCGATTTGTTAACCAGTGTAGCAACCCCAGCCGCCTGACCTGCACCTCAATTACAAGGAGCCTTCCTCGTCCGGCGCTACAGTGGCGAACTGCTTCTTGTGCAAGGGCTTGGGACGGAAAACGAATCGAGGGGTTGAACACATGCTTTGGCTGCTTTTCTTCATTCTGTTGATTGCGTGGATTCTGGGACTGGTCGGCACTTACCAGATCGGCGCGTTCCTGTGGCTGCTGCTGGTGGCTGCCATTATCGTGCTGATCCTTCAGCTCGCTACCGGCAGGCGTCCGGTTGCCTGACTCGCCAACCGGGCGGCTGAGGATCGCCGCCTGACGACCCGGTTTTGGGTGCTATAAACCAAAAGGGCGCGACTTATCGCGCCCTTTTTCACATACCTGTGCCGCCGCGGATTCACACCTGCATTACTTCCTTCTCCTTGTTCTTGCTCATCTCTTCCATCTTCTTGATCTCGTCATCGGTCAGCTTCTGCAGGTCTTCGCCCGCGCGCCGCTCGTCATCCTCGGTAATCTTCTTGTCCTTTTGCGCTTTTTTGATGGCGTCGAGCCCGTCGCGCCGGATGTTGCGCACCGCCGTGCGATGTTCTTCCAGGATTTTGTGCAGGTGCTTCACCATTTCTTTCCGGCGCTCTTCGGTGAGCGGCGGGACCGGAATGCGGATCAGCTTGCCGTCGTTGTTGGGATTCAAGCCCAGGTCGGAACCGCGCACCGCTTTCTCAATCGCGGCCAGCGACGACGGGTCGAACGGCTGCACCGTGATGAGCTGCGCTTCCGGCGCATGAATCTGCGCAATCTGGTTCAGCGGCATCAGCTCGCCGTAGTATTCCACCTTGACCCCGTCGAGCATATGGACGGAAGCGCGCCCGGTGCGGGTGCCAGCCATTTCGCGGCGGAAATCCTCCACGGCTTTATCCATGCGGGCCTTGAGCTGGGTGAAGGAATCTTTCAGGGCTGGCAGCGTTGCCATTACCGGTTGCGCCATAAGTGCTCCGATCCGAGTGCTTTAAACGCTCGATTATAACCAAGAACCCTGCGACCAAAGCGGCGCGAACCGTATCTATAATTGGCAATCAGGCGGGAGGTTCTGATGCACCTGCGTTCACCCCTTCGTCTTGCGCTGGCTTCGGTGCTGGCGCTGGCTTCGCTCGTCGGCGCACGGATGTTTTCCCAGCAGCCTGCGGCGCCGCAACCGGGCGCGCCCGTGCTGGTTGAGCTGTTCACCTCTGAAGGCTGCTCCGATTGCCCTCCGGCCGATGAGTTGCTCAATGCCATGGCGCGCGGCCAGGCCATGAACTTCAACGTCATCCCGCTGGCATTCCACGTCACTTACTGGAACCAGGATGGCTGGCACGATCGCTTTTCCGATAACCGCTACACCGAGCGCCAGCAGGACTACCAGGCGCTGTTCCATACTCGCTCCATCTACACTCCGCAGCTCGTGGTTGACGGCGAATATGAAACCGTGGGCAACAGCCCCGGCACAGTGTTTGCGCTCATTCGCCGGGCGGCAGGCGCGGCCAAGCCCGCCGGCATCACGCTCGCTCCGGCGGCTGATTCAGTCGAAGTCCAGGTGCGCGGCGCCGCGGGTGGTTCGGGAAAGGTCTGGCTGGCCATCACGGAAGACGACCTGAGCACGGAAGTAAAGGCCGGCGAGAACAAGGCGAAGACGCTTCACCACTACGCTGTGGTACGCCAGCTCGACTCCATCGGCAAGACCGGCAAAGACGGCAGCTTCACCCGCACGGTTTCGCTGAAATTAAAGAACGACTGGCAGCGCGACAAGCTGCACCTCGTGGCCTTCGTGCAGGATGGAAGCGGGCACGTGCTCGGGGCAGCCACCGCGCCGCTCGGCACCACCACGGCCGCAAACGGCAGGTGAGCGCCGCATCGCCTCAGGCGCTGACCAGCGACCCGACTTTTTCGCCCGTCAGCACGCGCTTGATGTTGCCGTGCCGGTTCAAGTTGAAGATCAGGATGGGCAGGTTGTTGTCCTTGCACAGGGCAATCGCGGTCGAATCCATCACCTTCAGCCCGCGCTTGATCACGTCCATGTAGGTGATGTTGTCGAACATCTTGGCGTCTTTCACCAGGAAGGGGTCGGCATCGTAGATGCCGTCAACTTTGGTGGCCTTCATGATGACGTCAGCCTTGATTTCCATGGCACGCAGCGACGCGGCCGTATCGGTTGAGAAATACGGATTGCCGGTGCCGGCGGCAAACACCACCACGCGGCCTTTTTCCAGGTGGCGAATGGCCCGGCGGCGAATGAAGGGCTCGGCCACCTGGTTCATTTCAATTGCCGACATCACGCGCGTGTAGATGGCGCGCTTCTCCAGCGCATCCTGCAAGGCCAGCGCGTTGATCACGGTGGCCAGCATTCCCATGTGGTCTGCCGAAACGCGGTCCATGTCGCGGGCCTGCTCGGCGACGCCGCGGAAAAAATTGCCGCCGCCGACCACGATGGCAATCTGCACGCCGAGCGCATGTACTTCCTGGATTTCGCCGGCGATCCCGTGAATGCGCGTGGCATCAACGCCGAAACCACGATCCGCCGCCAGCGCCTCACCCGAAAGCTTCAGCAGGATCCGCTTAAATATCGGTTCACCCATCTGACCACCAGTATAGCCAAGCTGCGCAACCGCCGGGCGCATTCATCGCGCGTAGCCGATTTGCAGCTTTGCAATTGCCGGCGGGGCGGTCACAATAGCTCGGCATGCACCTGACACTTGTTGACTGGTCAGCGGTGATTGCGTACCTGGCCATCACGCTCATCCTCGGGCTCTATTTTCGCGGGCGTTCCGGCAAAGACATGTCGGAATACTTTGTCAGCGGCCGTGAGGTGAGCTGGTGGCTGGCCGGCACCTCCATGGTGGCCACCACGTTCGCCGCCGATACGCCGCTGCTGGTCACGGGGTTGGTGTATTCGCAGGGCATCGCCGGCAACTGGCTGTGGTGGAGCTTTTTGCCCAGCGGCATGATGACCGTGTTCCTGTTCGCGCGCCTGTGGCGGCGCTCAGGGCTGCTCACCGACGTGCAATTTGCCGAGATGCGCTACGCCGGCAAACCCGCAGCCTTCCTGCGCGGCTTTCGCGCCATCTACCTCGGCCTGCTGATGAATTGCCTCATCCTGGGCTGGGTGACCAAGGCCATGATCACGATCACGCAGCAACTGCTCGGCGTCTCGCTCGGCTCGGCCACGCTGATCTGCGTGCTGGTGCTGATTCCGTTCACCGGCCTCTACGTTTCGCTCGGAGGCCTGTGGGGCGTGCTGTGGACTGACCTGTTCCAGTTCGTGCTCAAGATGGCAATCGTCATCGGCGTTGCCTATTACGGCATCCACGCCGCCGGCGGCATGAGCGCACTGCTGGCGCGGCTCAGTGCCATGCAGGCGGCGGTGCCGGGCGCGGCGCAGGCAACGTCATTCGTCCCCGGCTTCTCCCATGGCCTGACCGCCGAACCGCAGTGGACGGTCCCCGCACTCACCTTCCTGGTGTTCATTTGCCTGCAATGGTGGGCGTTCTGGTATCCCGGCGCCGAGCCCGGCGGCGGCGGCTACATTGCCCAGCGCATCTTCAGCGCCAAGGATGAACGCCACGGCCTGCTTTCCGTGCTGTGGTTCAACATCGCGCATTATGCGCTGCGCCCCTGGCCCTGGATCCTGACCGGCCTCGCCGTCATCGTGCTGTATCCCCAGCTGGGCAAAGACCGCGCCGAGCAGGGCTACATGATGGTCGTCACCGACCACGTGCCGCACGCGTTGATCGGCATCATCATCGCCGGCTTCCTGGCCGCGTTCATGAGCACGGTTGCGACGCAGTTGAACTGGGGCGCTTCTTACCTGATTGCCGATTTCTACCGCCGCTTCGTCAAGCCCGGCGCCTCTGAAAAGCATTATGTGAACGCCTCGCGCGCCGCCACTGTGCTGCTGGTTGCGGCCTCGGCGCTGGTCGCCTGGCAGTTGAGCTCAATCCGCGCCGGCTGGCAGTGGGTGCTTGAACTGGGCGCCGGTACGGGCGCGGTTTACCTGCTGCGCTGGTACTGGTGGCGCATCAATGCGTGGAGCGAAATTGCCGCCATGGCCACGGCGCTGGTGGTTTCGCTGGCCCTGCACCTCGGCACTTTCTTCAGCGGCTCGGCCACCGTCGTCTTCGCCAAGACCGCGCTCTGGACCACCGGCCTCACCACCGTGGTCTGGATCATCGTCACGATGGCGACAGCGCCTGAACCCAATTCGATTCTGATTGCCTTCTATCGCAAAGTCCGGCCTGACGTGCGCGGCTGGCGCCCGGTGGCGGAGCTTGCGCCTGAAGTTTCGCCTACCCGCGATTTAGGCCAGAACCTGGTGGCCTGGCTCTTGGGCTGCGGCATGGTTTATGCCGCGCTGTTCGGGGTCGGCAAGCTGATCCTGCTGCAGACCGGAACCGGGCTGGTGCTGGTGTTCCTGGCAGCGGCCTGCGCCATGGCGCTCTACCGCGACATCGCCAGCCGCACGTGGAACGAACATGAGCAAGCTGGCAGCTGGCAGCGTGAAGGCGTAGCGCAACCCTAGCCTGCTTTAACGGTTCCTTGATTAACGGGTCTTGGCAGTGTCGCGCAGCTTCTGTACCAGGTCGTCCATGGCAAACGGCTTCCACAGGAAGCTGGCGCCTTCGGCCAGCACCGCCTGAATGGCAGCGCTGTTTTCCGTGTAGCCCGACATGTATAGGATCGGAGCGCGCGGGCAAATGCGCTTGATGTGCTCTCCCAGTTCCATGCCGCCCATTTCCGGCATTACCAGGTCAGTGACGACGAAATCAATCTGCTCCTGCTGGCGGCGGGCGAGTTCCAGCGCTTCTTTGCCATTGCACGCGGCTATCACGGTGAAGCCGCGGCTCTGCAGCGCTTCCGAAATAATTTCGCGCAGCGCCGGCTCATCTTCGGCCAGCAGCAGCGTGCCGCGAAAATCACCCCGGTTGCGCGAGGTGCCGCCTGCATCATGCTCACCATCCTCCACCGCCGGAAAGTAGAGCTTCATCACAGTGCCGACGCCGGGCTCGCTGTACACCGCTAAATGGCCGCCGCTTTGCTGCACAATGCCGTGCACAATCGAAAGACCCAGCCCGGTGCCCTTGCCCGGGCCCTTGGTAGTAAAGAACGGCTCAAAGATCTTTGACTGGGTTTCAAGGTTCATGCCGCAGCCGCTGTCGCTGATTGCCAGCATCACGTAATTTCCCTGTGCGACGCCCACGTGCTGCTTGGCGTAGTACTGGTCCAGATACACGTTTTCAGCGTCAATGGTCAGGCGGCCGCCCTCAGGCATGGCGTCGCGCGAATTGATGGCCAGGTTGATGAGCACCTGGTGCAGTTGGCCGTTATCGGCCCAGATGCGGCTTAGCAGCTTGCCGCACTCCACATGGAGCTGGATGTTTTCGCCAATCAGCCGCGGCAGCAACTGCGACATTTCGTTCAGCAGGCCGTTCAAGTCAAGCAGTTGCGGCTTGACCGGCTGCCGCCTGCCCAGGGCCAGCAGTTGCGCGGTGAGCACGGTACCCCGGTCCACCGTCTTCATGATGTCTTGCAGGCGCTTTTGCTGCCGGTTGGTGGCGGGCAGCTCAAGGCTGAGCATTTCAGCGTTGGCGCGCACTATGGTGAGCAGGTTATTGAAGTCGTGGGCCACGCCGCCAGCCAGCCGGCCCACAGCTTCAAGCCGCTGCACGCGGCGAAGCTGCTCTTCCAGGTCACGCTGCTCCGTCAGGTCGCGGGTGACAATTGAAATTCCCTTCAGCTCGTTGTCTTGGGCGCGAATCGGGGTCAGCAGGCCCGCGCCCCAGAACGCGGTGCCGTCTTTGCGCAGGCGCCAGCCTTCGTGCTCGTAGCGGCCGCCGGCAAGGCATTGCTGGATGGCGTGTTCCGGCCGCCCGGCGACAATGTCTTCGGCGGTAAAGAAGCCCGAATAGTGCTGGCCTACCACTTCCTCAGCCGAGTACCGGTAAATCCGCTGGGCGCCGGCGTTCCAGCTCAGCACCACGCCGGCGGCATTGAGCATGAAGATGGCGTAATCGGAAACGCCATCCACCAGCAGCCGAAAGCGCTCTTCGCTCTCACGCAGCGCCTGCTCAGCCTGCTCATGGAAGCGGATGCGCGATTGCAGCTCTTCGGTGGTGCGCTCCAGGTCGGCAGTGCGCTCAATCACCCGGCGATCAAGCTCGGCGTAGGTGGCGCGTAATTCCTGCTCCGCCCGCTTCCGGTCAGTAATGTCGCGGATGGCGCTGATGATCATCGTGGCTGAGGCGGTCTTCAGTGGACTCAGGCTGATTTCGACAGGAAACTCGCTGCCATCCTTGCGCAGCCCAAACAGGTCCAGGCCGGCGCCCATGGGCCTGACCCGCGGGTCGTGGGCGTAGCCCTGGCGATGACGGC
>JAJPJZ010000214.1 GCA_021323935.1 Terriglobia bacterium
TCCCATGCTGGCCTTCGCCCACGCCCTGGAATACCGGCGCAGGACCGAACAGCAGAAAATCGCCCGCGAGCGCCTGCTGCAGCGCATGGCTCAGCAGCAGCTTGAATCGCTGAAAGTGCAACTGCAGGCGCCGTTCCTGTTTGAAAGCGTCGAGGCCATCCATCGCCTCATCTGGCTCGATGCGGAAGCCGCGGAGATGGCCCTGCTTGAAATCAGCGCGCTGCTGCGCTCGGCGGTCAATTCGCAGCGCGTTGACGTAGTCACCCTGCGCGACGAGCTCGCAACCCTGAACTGCTATCTTGCGGTTGAGCGCGTGCGCTCCGGCAACGCAATTGCCCTCAGCATCAACGCGCCGCCTGAGGCGCTCGATTGCTTTGTCCCTCCTATGCTCTTGCAGTCGCTTGCCGCCTGCATCGTGCAGGGCTCGGCTTCGCGTCCGCCTGGCGATTCCGGCCTTACCATTTCAATTGACCTTCGTGACCAGCAGCTTGAAGTGATGTTGATGGGCCCGCAAGCCTCTCCTGCAACGCAGGCAAGCCCTGGCTTCGGACTCAGCAATATTCGCCTCCGGCTCGATAGCCTTTACCACGGTGACGCGTCTTTAAACCTGACATCAACTTCGCCACGGGCAGTCGTCATGCTGACCTTACCCGTGCTCACAGCTGAGATTGAGCCTTCCCATGCCTGAGCAACTACAAGTCCTGATCGTTGATGATGAGCCTTTGTCGCGCGAAGCCTTGTGCCGCGCGCTCGATGCCCTTCCTGAAGTGGCCGCCATCCATGAAGCCTTTGACGGGCGCACCTGCAGCCAGCAACTCGAGCGGCAGCGCGCCGATGTCGTGTTCCTCGACATCCGCATGCCCGAAACCGACGTCTTCGAGCTGGTTTCGGAAATCGCCGGCCTGGCGCCGCCGCCGCCCGTCATTTTCGTGACGGCGCACAGCGAGCACGCCGTCAAGGCGTTTGAGCACCACGCCGCCGACTATGTCCTGAAGCCGTTTTCGCAGGCACGCATCCGGCAGGCGCTGAATGCCGCGCGCGAGCGCATACGCAACCGCAATGCCGCCGACCTGCTGCGCGCCTTGCCCGAACTGCTGCGCGAAGCCAAGGGCACGCCGTCGGCCCGCATCTCGGTCAAGACTCAGGGGCGCATCCTGTTCCTCGACCCGGCAGAAGTGTTGTGGATCCAGGCCAACGGCAACTACGTCATGCTGCACTGCGAAGCCGGCTCGCACCTGATGCGCGGCACCCTCGCCGAAATTGAAACCTCGCTCGATCAGCAGCAGTTCCTGCGCATCCATCGCTCCGTCATTGTGAACGCCCGCTACGTGCGCGAAGTGCGCCCCTGGCCCACCGGCGAGTATGTACTGAAGCTGCGCAACGGCAAGGAATTGACCGTCACCCGCAAGTACAAGCAGAACCTGTCGCGCATCGCCTCACAGTGCCTGGGCAGCGAAGTGTTTGCCGGCGAATAGCCAATTGCCGGCTGTATCGTCCTTTTCGCGCGCCTGGCCCTTGCACTTGCGCGCCCAGGGCCGATTTCCGGCCGCCGGGGCCACCGCGCCGTTCGCGACCTCGATAAAATAATGCCAGTGCAGAAGTTCTGGGACAATTCGGCCCATCCGGCCGCCGCGCGCGACTGCTCGCCGGCGCACATCCGGCGGTCGCTCAAAATCGGCGCCGTCGCAATTTCGCCGGCGACTGTGCTCGCGCCGATGGCCGGCGTTACCGATACGGTGTTTCGCCGTTTCCTGCGCAACGTCAACTTCGACCCCTGGAGCGCCGAAAGCAGCCTCGACAAAAGCGCCTGCGGCCTGGTGATGACCGAGTTCACCTCGGCTGACGGCGTGCTGCGCGCGCGCGACCACCGCAATCAGAAAATGCTCGACCGGTACCTGCACTTCTATGCCGACGAGCACCCCATCTCGGCGCAGCTTTTCGGCAGCGATCCCGGCGTGCTCGCTGACGCCGCCCGCATGGTCGAAGACCTCGGCTTCGATTGCGTCGACCTCAACCTCGGCTGCCCCGCCAAAAAAGTCGTGAAGTGCAACGGCGGCTCCGGCCTGCTGCGCGATCTTCCTCTGATTGCCGGCATCTTTCGCCAGGTGCGCGCTGCCGTCCGGATTCCATTCACGGTCAAGTTTCGCCTGGGCTGGAATGACGGCGAAATCGTGTGCGTCGAGCTCGCCCGCATCGCCGAGCAGTGCGGACTCAACGCCGTGGCCTTGCATGCCCGCACGCGCGAGCAGGGCTACAGCGGCTCAGCGCGCTGGGAGTGGATTGCCGCCGTCAAGAACGCCATCTCTATCCCGGTAATCGGCAACGGCGACGTGCGCTCGCCCCAAGACGCCGCCGCCATGTTCGCCGAGACCGGCTGCGACGCCGTCATGATCGGCCGCACCGCCGCCTCGAATCCCTGGATCTTCCGCCAGATTGCGCAATACGCCGCCACCGGCCGCTACGACGAACCCACCGCAGCCGACCGCTATGCGCTCATCCGCACTTACTTCCAGATGCTGGTCGATGAAGGTATGCCCGGCGCTGCCGGCAAAATGAAGCAGTTTGCCTCCTGGTTCACGCACGGCGTCGAGAACGGCAGTACTCTGCGCAAGGCCGTGTACGAATCCCACGACGAGCTGCAGATCATCCAGAACGTCGACCGCTTCTTCACCCACGCCTTGCCGAATCACTCGTTTGACGCCGTCGCCGCCGCCCCGCTCCCCGCCTGACCCGCCGCGCTCGCCGCGTGGTTCGCCGCTGGCGCACGGCCAAGCTGCATTGGCTGGAAATTGGGGAGCACTGCTCCTGTTGTTTCAAAAAAGGGGCGTATCCTCGGAACAGCAGCGATGGCGGGAGAACCTCGCAGCGACGTTCGGCGGAGTACGCGTGTGCCGATCCGCGTCAACATCGAGGTGCATGCGACCGGGTTGAACTGCGAGGGTGAGACCATTGTCGTAAACGCCCATGGTGCTTTAGTCACGACGAAAGTTCCACTGGAGCTGCGAGAGGACGTGACGATCCATGTGCAGCTAACCGGGAAATCCGCCGATGCCACCGTCGTATTCGCGAGCAAAGAGCGCCCCTTGGAATTCGGCATCGCGCTTAGAAGACCCCAGAACATCTGGGGGGTGCCGCTGCCGCCGGACGATTGGGCTGCTGAAGATTCGCGGCGTTGATGGAAGAAAAGATGGATGGCCGCTTCTCCGTCACATGACGCAACGAGCGAAGCTGCCGTGGCTTCTTTGTGCTGCGCCCCGAGATTAAGAATCCGAATCCGGTTCCGGCGACCAATCCTCTGGCGACGGTGCTATTCCCCAGATATTTTCCGGCTGCTCCAACTCGATGCCATATTCGAAGGGTTCGCTCGGAGAGCGGAACACGACCCTCGCGGGCGCTGATTTGCCGGAACGATGTACGTAAACAGTGACGACCGCACCGAGTTCGAGCGGCGCAGCAGTCCTGATCAAGCCGCCATGCAAATTGACGCTGACGGTCTGGCCGGCGTAGGCGAATTTCTCGCCTTTGAGTTCAACAACAATGTCGGTTGCCACCCGCGTGCTACGCCGCGGTGGAGAAGCAAACTCTGGTGCTTGATTGGTGTTCATTGCTTCTGCGGGCCGGGAGGTTTGAGCTTTTTTTCGTCCGATGAATCGCCTTTGATGGTGAAGACGTGGCCTTGGTCACAACGGTATCGAGCATCGTGTTGTCGTTTGGGAGCCTCGGACCAGGTAAACGGCATGGTCTGCGAATGCCGTGTCAGGTTTGCACTCCCGCAGATCGGGCACTGAGTTCGGGTCTCCCTCGAGATTCGCCGGCAGCAGGGGCTAGAACGGGAGCGGCTCGGAACCTGCTGCCGGCTGATCGGCCAGAGTACAACATTGCATCGGGGTACAGCGTGCTCCACCGAGCCGCGACCGGGGAGCAGTTGATGACCCTCAACTTGACCAGATCGGAAGAGCACA
>JAJPJZ010000137.1 GCA_021323935.1 Terriglobia bacterium
AATTCTGCGTTTCATAGCGCAGGCCGTAGCTCACGGTGAGGTTGGGGCGCGCCTTCCAGTCATCGCTGGCATAAAGGCCCACATCGGCGTAAGTGAAGGAAACCTGCGGCTGGCCGGTGGTGATGACGAACTGATCGGGCCCGCCGCCGTTGGCCTGGATCTGCTGCATGGTCAGGCCCTGGGCCAGCCCTTGTTCCGTGATCTGGTAGGCGAGCAGCGAGGGAAACGAGAAGCTGCCGTTGTAGCCGCCGGTTGAGGTGTCGCCGATCTGGTTGACGCGCACGCGGCCGCCGAACTTGATGCCGTGCGTGCCGTGGACGTACTGCATATTCTCCTGCAGCTCTTCGTTGTCGTTGAGGCTGGAGACCACGCCGATGGTGTTGCCGCCTGAAACGAAAGACCCGGGCACCGAGATCGCCGGCCCGAAATTCTGCGGCGAGTCACTGGAGAATTCGCGCTCGAAGCGGAAGCGGAAATCGCTGACCAGGTTCGGCGAAAAAATGTGCGACTCGCTGGCCTGGATCTGGTGCTCGTTCTGGCTGGAGTTGTAGGCCAGCGAAGGCAAATTGAACAGGCCAATGCCGTCGTTGGTGTCATGGTTCCATTCGTACTGGTAGCGCAGGGTCAGGGTGTCGTTCTTGCCGAGCTGGATATCGACCCGAGGGCTCAGGTTGGTGCGGACGCGCGGGTTCGCAATCGCCTCGGAGAGCTGGACAGGATTGAAGTTCTGGTCGAGCACCGTGGCATTCACCACGTTGGCTTCTCCGATGTTACGGTGTTCAATGTTGAAGAAGAATGAGGCTTTTTTGTTGATCGGCCCGCCGAGGCTGCCGCTGTACTGGTCGGTCTGGTAGGGCGGAATGCTGGTGACGAACGGATTCTTTGAATTCAGCGTTGAGTTGCTGATGTTGAAGTAGGCGCTGCCGTGGAAGCTGTCAGTCCCGGGCTTGGTGAGGATTTCGATGCGGCCGTAGCCGAGACGATCGAACTCAGGCGAGAACGGGTTGGAGTTGACGCGAATCTCGCGGATTGAACTTTTCGGCGGCAGTTGGCCGCCGGTGAAGCCATCGATGTAAATCTGGCCGCCGTTCGGGCCTGCGGCCGGGCCGGCGAGCGCTTCGAGCTCTGATTGCAGCTCGTCAGGATCGTCAGACAGCGCTTCCAGGTCTTTGTCCTTCAGTACGACCATGCTGGCGTTGCTGTCGGCTGCAGTGCTGACCGTGGGCGCTTCGGCTTCTACCTGCACCTGCTGCTGCTCCACCTGGATCTGCAGCGGGACATCGAACGATGTGGGCTTGCCGGCGGCGACCTGGAGATTATCGGTCGTGAACGCCGAAAATCCCTGGGCCGTAACGCTGATCGAATAGGCGCCGGGTGCGAGGCCTTTGATTTCGTAATTGCCCTGGCTGTTGCTGGTGGCAGAAGCAGTTTGCCCGCTTGCGCTCTTGGCCGTGACGGTAGCGCCCGCGACAACTGCGCCAGACGGATCAAGCACCTGCCCTTTGATACTGCCGGTGGCCTGCGCAGAAAGTTGTGCGGCGCTGGTAAGCAACAACGCGGTGAGCGCCAGGAAAACTCTCAGAACGTTCTTATTCATTGCATCGCCTTTAAGTCGATTTCGCAAAAAATTAGGGCTCGGACGGAGCAGCCGACATGTTCCATGAAGAAAGCAGAGCAGCAGCAGCGCTGCCGCTGGGGGCAGCAGTCAGGATCGGTTCCACGCCCGCCACCAGCGTAATGACGGTGGGCGCGGCCTCGGCCGCTCCCTGGGTGGCAACCAGCATCACGGCGTCACCTTTTTGCAGGTCAGCCAGCGTGACTGCCGGCGTGCGGTTCAACATCTGCTGAAAATCAGGAGCGCGCCCTCCGCCGAAGCCGCCGCGGCCAGGCCCGGCTGGAGCTCCATTGGCACCTGCCGTTGCGCCTGCAGGCGGAGCCGGGTTCGAAGCTCCGACTCCCGCGGCTTCGCCGCCCTGCCCGGCTTGGGTGTGGGCCACGCGCGCGATCATCTGCGCCATCATGGGCGGCAGCTTGCGCATTTGTGAATCGGAACTGATCTTGACCGTAACGCTGCGTTTTCCGAGAACGTCATTCACCGTGATCGTTCCGGCGGAAGAGTCAGTCGCGGTAATCAAACCGGCGACGTTGCGGAATGAACCTGACACAATTTCATCGGCGGCAAAACTTCCATCTGCTCCGCGAGTGCCACGCGCGCGGAGTTGGTCGCCCTTCTGAATTTCGCCGAGCGAGCTCGGTTGCGCATCGCTGAACTTCACCGAAGTCGGCGAGTAGCGCCGGATCACGGTCTTGGGCGTCACCTGGATCACGACATTCGTGCCCGGCATGCTGGCCACCGTTACGGTTGAAGCCGCGGGATCGACGGCGGTGACGATTCCGCCGGTGCCGCGCGCCCAGGCCTGCTGTTCCTGTTGCTGGCGTTGCGCAATGTCGCCGCGCGCCATCACGATGAGGCGAGTGGCCTGCACCTGGCCGCCGCTTTGTGTGCCCTGCACCAGGATGCGGTCGCCGACCTGCACATCCTTCACCTCAATGGGCGTTGCCGTGGCCAGATCGCGCTGCCCGGGCTGGGTGCGCAAAACGCGCGCGCTCTCCGGCACCGAAACCACAGTTTCAGCGCCGGTATCGGCCTTGATGGTGATTGAGTTGCCGCTGATCGCGGTCACGGTACCGATGGCGCGCGTGGTGGTGGTTTGCGCGAGCGTCACGGCTGCACAAATCGAACACAACAACGCACATCGAATTGCGAGCTTCACCGCTCCCATGGAGTCCTCGAGGATTGAGCTGCTCGGCCTTCGCGTGAGCCGCGCCGGCACTGACCGTTAGACAAAAAAACGGTGTAAATAGTTTACAAGTTGCCGCTGTAAACATTTGTGAAGATTAGGCTTGAAGGAATTTACATGCAGGCGATCGGGCCGGCGCTGCCGGGGCCGCCAAGCGCAAGGCAGTGACGCGCGGCAACTTCATTTATGATTAGGAGTTTCCCCGGGCCCCGCAGAGCTGCTGGAGAGCTGCAGCCACAAGGAGAATGCATTCATGCCTTTTGAAGTCCCGCCGCTTCCTTACGATTACAACGCTTTGGAAAAGAGCATCGATGAACAGACCATGCGCCTGCACCACGACAAGCATCACGGCGCCTACGTCACGAACCTGAACGCTGCGCTCGAAAAAGCGCCGCAGGCGCAGGGCAAGCCGGTGGAGCAGATTCTGCGCAACATCAACGACGTTCCTGAAGCCGTCCGCACCGCGGTACGCAACAACGGCGGCGGCCACTCCAATCACTCCATGTTCTGGCGCATCATGGTGCCGAACGGCGGCGGCGAACCCTCCGGCGCGCTGGCTCAGGCCATCAGCTCGACCTTCGGCAACTTCAACAC
>JAJPJZ010000014.1 GCA_021323935.1 Terriglobia bacterium
ACATCGGCAGGCTCGGCGCGCAGGCGGAAATCAGCCTGGGCGTGAGCGAACCGGATGCGGCCGTCCTGCCCGATGACGAACGTGGCCGCCAGCGGCAGCTCCCAGCTATTTTCGCCGTTAGAATTAGGCAAATTGATGAAAACACGGCGATAATGTTGCTCAAGGTAGTCGGGAAGCCGGTAAGCCAGCCCAAATTTGCGGGCCACGGCGTTGCCGGAGTCGCTCAGCACTTTGAACGCAAGCTTGTGCTGATCGGCGGTAAAGAAGGTGTGCTGCGGCTTTTGGGGCGAGATCGCCACGAGCGTTGCGCCGCGCTCCTCCAACTGGGGCAGCCATTGGTTCCAGGTCTCGAGCGTGGTGACGCAGTACGGGCACCAGCGGCCGCGGTAGAACACAGCCACCATCGGCCCTCGCGCCAGCAGGTCGGCGGAGCGGACCAGGTTGCCGGCCTGGTCAGGCAGCGCGAACTCCGGCGCCACCGCCCCGACCTTGAGGATCTGTTCAGCCTGGCCGGAGGCAGCCAGCTGGGCGATGGCGCGCTCCACCGGCGCCAGCTTTTCCACAGGCAAGAGCGCTTCGACGTTGCGGCGGATTTCGCTAAGCCGCTGGCGAAGCGGTACTTCTATGCCGGCAATGGCTTGGCCGCCCTTGGCTGCGCCTCTCCAGTCCATGTTGGGTGCTCGCTCCGAACCTTGAAACGAAATTCGACTTCGGCCGGCGGCCAGGTGAACGGCCCGGCGGCTATGCCGGACTGGGCCAATTTCCTACCCAGACTATACCTTTCGTAATTTGGAGCCGCCTAATAGAAGTCCCACAATGGCATTCATGGACGCGGATCATAGCCCAGACCAGAACTTCCAGTGGCCCGAAAGCTATCAGCCGCCCGATAGCTACGTGGCTCCTGACCTGGCGATCGTTGAGCCCTTCAGCGTCCGATTCAAACGCGCAGTTGAAAACATCTCAGCCGACCTGGTTGATGCGGCCCACACCTTCGTTGAAAACCTGCAGACTTCGATGGCGTGGAGGATGTGCACGTTCGCGGTGATCATGCTGCCGCTCGGCTTGGGCATTCGCTCTCACCTGGAGAACCGGCCCGCGAAGCTGCAGGTGATTTGCTATCACCCATTCCATGCCGCCGAAATTACGGTGTGGGCTGACGACAAGCAGGTGATCGACGACGTGATTACCGGCGCGGCAACCTATGAAAGCCATCACTGGCGGCCGTATTGGCAGCGCGAAGCTACCGCCTACTACTCAGCGCCGATGAAGCTGACGCACCAGCCGCATACCATTCGCGTGCGGGTAGCCTCGACTGAAGATCCTTACGATCGCACGCAACTGACCAGCGTGGACCTGGCGCCCGCCAGCGAGAATACGCTGCAGGTGTCGTGCGGCAAGGGCCGCATGGCCTTTGCGGTGTATGAGCATCCCGACCCGAAATAGCTCCTGAACTGATCTGGCGACACGGCGAAATGTTACGCTTACTGTTTTCTCAGGAGCGTGACTATGAAACTTTCGCGCATTGATTACCTTCCGCTTCTCCTGATCTTTGCAGCTATGTCTGCGCCGGCGCAAAAGAACGCGCCACGGCCTGCGATGGGCGGCGACGCCGCAGCCTACGACCAGGCGCAGCCAGCCCGCGAGAACCTTGATCTCGTGATGTACGAGCGCATTCGCGAAGAGGGGATCCTGCATTCGCGGGTGATGGAATACGCCTCAGGCCTGATGGACGGCATTGGCGCGCGGCTGACCGGCTCGCCCAACATGCGGCGGGCGAATGAGTGGACGCGCGACCAGCTCACGGCGATGGGCTGCAGCAACGCGCACCTGGAAGACTGGGGCGAGTTCGGCATGGGCTGGCAGCAGTTGAATGCCTGGGTGCGCATGACGTCGCCCGACTTCCAGGTGATGATCGCGCAGGCGGCGCCGTGGTCGCCTGCGACCAACGGCCCGCTGCAGGGCCCGGCGATGTACGTGGACATCCACCAGGAATCGGACATGGCGCGCTACAAAGGGCGCCTGGCCGGCAAGATCGTGCTGCTCGAAAAGGAGCGCGAGGTCAAGCCGGTGGACAAGCCATTGTTCGTCAGGCTCGACCAGAGCGACCTGGAGAAGATTGCAGAGTTCGCAACCCGCAAGCAGCCGAACATGATGGACCAGATCAAGCCGTTCATTGCCGCGCTGGAGCTGCGGGCCAAGATCGGCCAGTTTTTGGGCCAGGAGCACGCGGCGGCCGTGATCATGCCGAGCCGCGATGGCGCGCGAAACGGCGGCTTAGGCGGAACGGTTTTTGACGACAGCGGCAGCGACCTGGGCTGGTTTGCCTACAAGCGCGAGCACGCCAATCCCGTGCCGGTCGTGGTGATGGCGATTGAAAACTACGGGCGCATTTATCGGCTGCTGCAGGCCAACGTTCCGGTGCAGCTTGAGATGAACGTGGAATCGCGCTTCACCGGCGACCACGAGCACGGCTTCGATACCATCGCCGAAATTCCCGGAACCGATCCGAACCTGAAAGACCAAGTGGTCATGGTGGGCGGACACCTGGATTCCTGGGCCTCAGCCACCGGCGCCACCGATAACGGCGCCGGCAGCGTGGTGGCGATGGAGGTGATGCGCATCCTGAACGCGCTGAAGGTAAAGCCGCGGCGCACGATTCGCATCGGCCTCTGGAGCGGCGAAGAAGAAGGCCTGTTCGGCTCGATCGGCTACGTGTCGCAGCATTTCGGCTCGTTGCCGCTTTCCACTTCGCCCGATCAGATGCAGCTTCCTGAATTCCTGCGCAAGCCCGCCGGCCCGCTGCAGATCAAGCCTGAGCAGAAGCTGATTTCGGCCTACTTCAACGTGGATAACGGCGGCGGCCGCATTCGCGGAATCTACCTTCAGGGCAATGAAATGGTACGCCCGATTTTCGAAACCTGGTTCGCCGCGCTGAAAGATCTGACGCCCGGTGTGATCTCGATCCGCAACACGGGCGGCACCGATCATCTC
>JAJPJZ010000189.1 GCA_021323935.1 Terriglobia bacterium
AATTCCACCGTCGAATAATCAAATTCGCGCCGGCACACAAAATCGATCGCCGGGCAGTCAAGCAGGGCTTTTTCCGGCAGCACCGTCACGTGCGGCCCCACGAAGGCAATCTTCACCTTCGGGTTCACCTGCTTCATCGCTTCCGCCAGCTTGCAGTCGCCTTTGAAGCCCGGTGTGCTGGTAAACAGCACCACGAACTCATAATCTTTTACGATTTCCAGCGTCTGCGCTGCGTTGACGTGATGGGGCGCGGCGTCCAGCAGGCGTGATTCGGCCAGCATCCCGGCCGGATACGCGAGCCACACCGGATACCAGTAGGACTCGATTTCGCGCGTCGCCGGCCAGCGGGAACTCGCGCCGCCGTCGAAATTCTCGAACGAAGGGGGATTGAGAAAAAGCGTTCGAAGAGCCATGTTCAAGAGGCTTTATCCTAACATCCTGCCGCGGCCTGTGCGAAATGTAAAACCCTTAAGACGAACCAGCAACGTGAACGCACCGGTTGGCGTAAATCCTTCACCCGAAAGTAGATTCGGCCAGAGAACGGCCGTTTCAATTTTTTGTACTGTCCCGAGCTAAGGCCCAATTTTCCAGTTCCCCGGTAGCCCTCAGCAACTGGATTTCAACCTTCTGTAGCTGAAAAGTCGCGTCCAGCAACGAATCAAACTTCTGCTGCTCGGCCAGCCGCGCGCTCATCTGGTCTGAAATTGTTGCCCGGCCCGCCTCAACATCGGCTTCCGTGGCCGAGGTTTGCGCGCGCGCCAGTTCGTAGTCGTATTGCGCCACGTCGCGGCCGGCCGCAAGCTGCCGCGCCGCAGTCTGCAGCTTTACCGCTTCCGTGGCCACCTGCGACCGCACTACCTCCGCCTGCCGTGCGGCTTTGACCGCATCAGCATCTGCCTCGCGAGCGCGAGCGTTCTGGGAAAAGTTCAGAAAAGGGAATCGTATCGCCACGCCCACCGTCACGTTATTGCGCTGGAACGCCTTGTAGTACGTTTCGTAGTTGTTGAATTTCGCCAGCAGCGCATACTGGCTCACGAAGTCCAGCGCCGGCCAGTTCTGCCGGTGCTCAGCCCTGGCCCGCAACTCCGTCGCCTGCGATTGCTCATTCGCCACCTTGATCTTTTCGCTGCTGCCCACCGCTTCCGCCGCGGCATCGATCGCCGTATCGTCTGGCAGCGCCGGAATCGAATCCGTCACCGGCTCAATTTCCTGCAGCGGCAGCCCGGTCAGCTCCGCCAGTTGCGTGCGCAGTTCGAGCGCGCTGCCCTCAAGCTCCGCCGAGCGCATTCGCGTGCGCGCTTCGTCGAGCTTTGCGCGCGTCAGCAGCACGGGATTATCGATCCCCGCGCGCACCCGGTCACTCTCAATCGAAACCAGCTTCTGCGCCGATTGTTCCTGCTGCACCAGCGCCTGCAACTGCGACGTGACCTTCGCCAGCTCCGCGTACGCAAGCGCCGCATCCATGATCGCTTGCTTGCGCTGGTCTTCACGCGCAAGCACCGCCGCGTTCCATTGCGCTTTGGCTGACCGCGCCAGCCATTTCTGCGCAGGGTTCACCAGGAACTGCTGCGACGTTACGTTGAAAATCGAAGGCGCCGCTCCTTCCATGCTGAGCGGGAAGCCCGCCGTGTAACCCAGCCCTGAGCCCGCCACCACCTGGGGCAAGTACGCGTCGCGCACCTCCAGGTAAGCGGCGCGCGCCTTCTCCTGATCGGCTGCCGCAATCGCAACTGCAGCACTGTGCTCAGCCGCCAGCTTAACGGCAGTGCGGAAGTCCAGCGGTGCGGCCAGGCATTGAAGGGTGAACAAACAGATCAGGCAGGCTTTCAACAGGCAGGTAAAAGCAGGTTTCATACTCACCCGTAGGCAAAACAGGCGAGTATAGCAGCGGCACGCGGCGCTAGGGCGAAACTCGCCTCAGCCCCTCTTGCGCCGGCCCATAAGCGCTGGCCAGTTCCAGCGCGTTGCGGTACTCGGTGGCCGCGCCGTTGCGGTCGCCCTGCTTTTCAAAAATCGAGCCCAGCAGGTAGTGCGCCTGGAATGCCGGGTCGCTTTCCACGGGCCGGCTTGAAAGCAGGTATTGCCGCAGCCACTTGCCCGCGGCATTGAAATTCCGGTTCGCGCCCAGCAGCAGCTCGGCTGCCTCCATCAGCACGCCGTCGCCGCCATCTTCTGCCGCTACCGCCTGCTGGATGGCCGCTTCCATTTCGTCATAGCGGTCGCGCCGCTTCAAAAACGACGCCAGGTTCAGCCAGTATTGGCTCTTGCGCGCGCTGCTCTCGATTGCGGCGTGGTACGCGCGCTCCGCCTCCACCACCCGGCTCGTCTTTTCATCAATGCGCGCCTGCATCCAGTGGCCGGTCGCAGGATCAAGCGCCGCCAGCTTTTGCTGCACGCGCTCGGCCTTGTCCACGCCGCCCCCCACCAGGCCCGGCGCTTCCAGCAGGAATTCGCCCAGGTCTGACTGCGCCGAAATGCTGTTCGGGTCGAGCTCGGCAGCGCGCTCAAACTCGCTTCGCGTCTTGCGCGCCAGCCTGATGGCCGCAATAAAATTCACGTGGCTGATGTGGTCAGCCTTCTCGCCGTAAGCCCGGCCCATCCACAAGTGCAACTGGCTCGATTGCGGATCCAGCGCCAGCGCTTTTTCCCCCGCGTCCACGGCCTTGTCCCACTGCTCTTCGCCTAGGTACGCGCGGCAAAGCAGGTTCCATGCCTCGGCATCATTCGGATTGCTGCTGATGTGCTGCTGCAGCGTGCCAATCGCATCATTGGCGCGGCCCATGGCCAGCAGGCGCTGCGGATCGCGAACATCACGCGCCGCGGAGTGCGGCGAATCGTCAGCTCGCACCGGCGCGTGCAAGGCCAGCGTAATGATGAATGCAACTGCTGCCCGCATCAGGTTTGACTTCATGGCGTGGCGATCCTGATGGGCTGGCCCGGCCGCAGCGGTTGGCCGTTGGTGCTGCCTAGCGCTACCGTGTCGCCGTTGCTCAGCCCGCGTGTGATTTCAATTTCGGTGAGGTTTGAAATTGAAGTCTGCACGTCGATTTTTTTGATCTCGCCGTTCATTACCTGGTACACAAACGTCTCGTTTTCGTCCTGGTGCACAGCCTCGCGCGGCAGCGTGAGCGCATCCTTATGTTCCGCCGTGATTACCGTCACGCTCACGTTGATGTTCGGCAGCAGCTTCAGGTCCTGATTGTTCACGCTGGCCGTAATCTCGCCCACCGTGCGGGTCTGGCGCAAAGTTACGGTGGTCGGCACGCTCGCCACCTGGCCTTCCCAGGTCCGGCCGGGGATCGCATCCCAGGTGATTTCAACCCGCTCGCCCTTGGAAAGTCGCCCGATATCGGGTTCATCCACAAACGCCCGCACCAGCACCGTATGCAGGTCGGCAACCTGCACCAGCAGGTCGCCCGAGTTGACGAACGCACCCGATTTCACTGGCACCGAGTACACTTCGCCGGCGCGCGGCGCACGAATCTCGGAGTGCTGCATAAGGTCTTCTGCCGCCGCGTAGGCGGCGCGAGCGTCGGCCACCTGCGCCTCACTCTTGCTGATGTCCTGCGCTGAAAAGCGCTGCTGCTGCTTCTGCCGTACCAGGTTGTAATCGGCCTGCGCCGCCGTCAATCGCGTCTGCGCAGCTTCGACTTCGCCGGGTGCTGCCGCTCCAAGTTTTTGCAGCCGCTGCAGCGCCTCAAGATTGCGTTTGGCCGCCTGCAGCTCGGTTTCGGCCTTTTGCGCCTGCGTCTGCGTGGTCAGCAACTCTTCGCGCGTGCCGCCCTTCTGCACCGCTGAAAGATCGGCTTCCGCAGCGCGCAGCTGCGCCTCCGCGCGGGCGGCCGCAGCGCGCGCTTCCGCGTCATCAAGCTGCACCAGCAACTGCCCCGCCCGCACATGGTCGCCTTCTTTCACCAGCACGCTTTTTACAATTGCCGGCGCCGGCGCATGCGCTTCAAAATTCTCCAGGCCTTCAATCTTGCCGTTGGTTGAAATGCTGGCTTGGATGTCGCCGCGCTCCACTTTGCCGACGCGCACCGGAATGGTTCCCCGCCGCTGCGACGGCAGTGCCGCCACCAGCACGATGACGATAGCCAGGCCCAGCAGCAGCAACCCGATACGGTGCTTGCGCTTCAATCCTGGCGATCTGTTGGAATTTGCTGCCATCACAATTTCAGGAGCCCGGCCCCCCGGCCAGGCGTTCCCAGCGCCACGGCGGCGGGCCCGGAGGAACCGCGCCCTCTCGTAGTTTAACAGTCAGATTCGGCGCGAAGTTGCGCGCAACCTTGCCTTTGGATGTTCCTGCCCGCAC
>JAJPJZ010000172.1 GCA_021323935.1 Terriglobia bacterium
CTAGCATTAAGAAATGGGCCGCTCTTCCGAACTTCGCCAGGCAGCCGGTCAGTTGCTGATCATGGGCTTTGAGCTCGCCGAGATGACCTCGGCGCTGCGTGCGGTGCTTCGCGCTATCCAGCCCGGCGGGGTCATCCTGTTTTCGCGCAACATCACCGGCGCGCAATCGACTTATGAACTGCTCAAAAGCTGCCAGGCAGCAGTGGAACCGCGCCTGTTTCGCTGCGTTGATTTGGAAGGCGGCACGGTCGATCGCCTGCGCGACGTAATCGCCCGCGCGCCGGCGGTGGCCGACGTGGCTGCCACTCAAAATCCCAGGCTTTTCCGCAAACACGGCCGCGTGATCGGCGAAGAGGTTCGCGCACTCGGCTTTAATGTTGATTTTGCGCCGGTGCTCGACCTTGGCTTTGAGGCTTCGCGCCAGGTGCTGACCACCCGCACTGCTTCCGCCGATCCGAAACAGGCGGTTGCGTTTGCGCGCGAGTTCCTGCGCGGCTTGAGCGACGCCCATGTGCTGGGCTGCGGAAAGCATTTTCCCGGCCTGGGCGAGGCGAACCTGGATTCGCATTTTGATTTGCCTGAGGTCCGCAAACCGTTTGCGCGCATGTGGTCTGAAGATTTGCTTCCTTATCGCGAGCTGCGCCGCGAGTTGCCGTTCGTGATGGTGGCGCATGCCGGCTATCCTGAGGTCACGAAGCAGGGCCTGCCCGCTTCCCTGTCGGAACACTGGATGCAAGTGCTGCGAAAAAAAATCGGCTACAACGGCATCATTATGGCCGACGACCTGGAAATGGGCGGTGTGACGCTGCTGCCGGGCAAGGGCACGGCCACGCCCGGTGAGCCGGGATCGATCGAGTACGCTGCCGTCACTACGATTGGCGCCGGCGCTGACATGTTCCTGGTGTGCCGGGACGAAGAGAACTGCTGGCGGGCCTACGAGGCAGTGCTGCGCGAAGTCGAGCACAGCGGCAAATTCCGCAGCCGCGTGCAAGAGGCGGCGAAGCGCGTGCAGAAGCTGAAGAAGAACAGCCGCGCGCTGCGCAAGGCCTTTGCTGCACCCAGCGAGAAGACAATCGCCAGACTCAAGCGCGAGCTGCAGGCATTGACCAACGAGGTTGCCGGCGCGCAGCCCGGGGCGCGAGGATGATTGTTGCCGGCGTGATGAGCGGCACCTCGGCCGACGGAATTGACGTGGCGCTGGTTCAAATTTCAGGCCTTGGCTTTGCTACCCGGCTGCGGCTGCTCCACCATTTCCATCGCCGCTTCCCTGCCGGCGTGCGCGAGCAAATTGTGGCAGTCATGAACGCATCCGCTGCGGTCGCCGATCTGGCGCGCTTGAATTTCATGCTGGGCGAGCTGTACGCCGAGGCAGTCGTTGCAGCCGAGCGGAGCAGCCGGGTAAAGGCGGAGCTGGTCGGCTGCCACGGACAGACGATCTATCACCAGGGCGAGCCCGGCAAGTTCCTCGGACACCAGATATCGGCAACCTGGCAGACCGGCGAAGCCGCCGTGATTGCGGCACGCACGCGAGTGCCGGTGGCGTCTGATTTTCGGGTCGCCGATATGGCCAATGGCGGCAAGGGTGCGCCGCTGGTTCCTTTCCTCGACTACCTGCTCTATCGCGACAAAAAAGCCGGCCGGATCGTTCAGAACCTCGGCGGCATTGCCAACCTCACCGCCATTCCCGCCGGCGCCAAGCCTGCCTCCGTCATCGCCTTTGATACCGGCCCGGGCAACATGGTGATTGACGGCGTGGCGCAGGCCGTGTTCGGCAAGCCCATGGACACCAATGGCCGCTTCGCGGCGCGCGGCCGCGTGGATGACGCCCTGCTGCGCTGGGCGATGGGCCGCCAATTCTTCAGTCAGCCGCCGCCCAAGACCGCGGGGCGAGAGGAATTCGGGCGCGAGTTCGTAAGCGAGTTCCTCAAACGCGCTCGGAAGCTCAGCAAGCATGACACGATCGCGACTGCGACCGCGTTCACCGCACGATCCATTCGCACCGCGCTTGAAAATTTTGTGCTCACGGGCAAGCGCCGCTACTCCGATTATTTGGTTTCAGGCGGCGGAACGCGCAACGCCACGTTAATGCTCATGCTGAAACAGGAGCTTGCGCCGCTGGGGCTCGCGGTTGCGAGCACCGATGCTATGGGACTGCCATCGCAAGCCAAAGAAGCCGTGGCCTTTGCGGTGCTGGCATATCAAACCTGGCACCGGCAGCCGTCGAACATTCCTTCGGCCACGGGCGCGAGCCGACCCGCGGTCCTGGGCAAAATTTCTTATGCGTAAATTCGCGGTCGCAATCACGCTGTTGCTGCCGCTGCTCGGCTGCGCGAAAAAGCCCGATCCCGGCACGCTGGTCATGATCATCGAAGCCAGCCCGTTGAACCTTGATCCGCGGGTTGGCACGGACGCACAGTCAGAACGCATTTACGAGCTGCTGTTCGATGCCTTGCTGCGCCGCGACGAGCACTTCAACGTGGTTCCCGGGCTGGCCGAGCACTGGGAAATGCCTGACCCGCGCACGTACGTGTTTCACCTGCGACCCGGTGTGCGGTTCGCCGATGGGCAGCCATTGACGTCGCGCGACGTAAAGTGGACCTTCGACTCGCTGTTGCAGAAAAAAATCCGCAGCACCAAAGGCGCCACCTACCAGTTCGTGACCGGCATTGACGCTCCTGACGCGGCAACGGTTGTGTTCCATCTTTCGCAGCCCTGGGCCACGCTGCTGTTCAACCTGTCAGAAGGCGCGATCGGAATCGTGCCCTACGGCGCCGGCGAAG
Organism: Terriglobia bacterium; assembly: GCA_021323935.1. Taxonomy (GTDB): domain Bacteria; phylum Acidobacteriota; class Terriglobia; order Terriglobales; family Acidobacteriaceae; genus JAFAIN01. The sequence continues at coordinate 2,781 of JAJPJZ010000172.1, forward strand.
ATTTCAATCTTCACCCGGTTGGCTCGGGGCCCTACCGGCTGGTGCGCAACATCACGGATAACGAAGTAGTCATCGAGCGCAATCAGAACTACTGGGGCGAGCCGGCCAGGATTGCGCGCGTTCGCTTCACCGTTATTCCTGACACGACGACGCGCGCGCTCGAGCTGCGCAAAGGCTCGGCTGACCTGCTGATGAACGCGCTCACTGCCGACATGGTGGCCACCTTGCGCGCCGATCCTCGCATTGCGGTGGAGACCGGGCCAGGCAGCACCTACACCTACATCGGCATGAACCTTCGCGACCCGATCTTGAAGGACGTTCGGGTGCGGCAGGCACTGGCCTACGCCATCGACCGAGCGCCGATGATCCACTACATCTGGCGCGACCTGGTTGAGCCGGCCTCGAGCGTGCTGCCGCCGGAACACTGGGCATACGATGCGACGGCCGCGCAGTATCAGCATGATCCGGCGCGCGCAAAGCAGTTGCTCGATGCCGCCGGTTACGCCCCCGGCAAAGACGGCATCCGCTTCCGGCTTTCGATCAAGACCACCGCCGAAGAGTGGAACCGGCTGCTGGGCGCAATTTTGCAGCAGCAGTTGCGCGAGGTCGGCATCGCGGTGGACATCCGCAGCTCTGAGTTCGCCACGTTCTACGCCGACGTGCAGAAAGGCGCGTTCCAGCTCTTCACCGGGCTGCGCTGGACAGGCGGGAGCAATCAGGACCCCGACATTTTCGAATACGTGTTTTACTCCTCGAGCATTCCGCCGCGCCGCGCCAATCGCGGCTTTTACTCCAGCCCGAAAGTTGATGCGCTGATTGACGCCGGCCGCCAGGAGCTCGACCAGCAGAAGCGCAGGGCCATTTACCTGCAAGTGCAGGATGTGCTGAACCAGGACCTGCCCTACATCCACCTGTGGTTCTTCAACACCGTGATCGTGCACTCCACGCGCGTGACCAACGTAAAGGCCGGCATCATGGGCAACTACGATTTCCTGACCGACGTGCAGATGGCAAACCAGCACAGCGCGGCCGCGGCGGCGCGTTAGGCGTTCACAATCGGCGTGCTACCATCGAAAGTTTGTAGCTGAGGCGGCTGCCCACGCGTGCGCATTCTCTTCATCGGTGACATCTTTGGCCGTCCCGGCCGCCACCTGGTCGCAGAGCGCGTGCCTGAGCTGGTGAAGCAGCGCGGCATCGACCTGGTCATCGCCAACGCCGAAAACGCTGCTGCCGGCTTCGGCCTGACGCCGTCCATCGCCATCGAACTGCTCGGGCTCGGCATCGACGTTCTCACCACCGGCAACCACGTGTGGGACAAGCGCGAGCTGGTCGAGTTCTTTCAGCAATCGGAACACAACTTCAACGAGAATGCCCGCCGCGTGCTGCGCCCCGCCAACTTTCCAGCAGGCTCCCCGGGCTGGGGCCACTTCGAAGGCAAGACCCGGCGCGATGTTCCGTTTGCTGTCGTCAACCTGCAGGGACGGACGTTCATGGCAGCGAATGAAGACCCCTTCCGCGCCGCCGACGCCATTCTGAAGAGCATTTCGGCTAAGGTCGTGCTGGTGGATTTCCACGCCGAGGCAACATCAGAGAAGGTCGCTTTCGGCTGGTACCTGGATGGCCGCGTTACCGCTGTCGTCGGCACCCACACGCATATTCCTACGGCTGATGAGCGCGTGCTGCCGAAGGGCACCGCCTACATCACCGACGTCGGCATGAGCGGCCCTTACGATAGCGTGATTGGCGTGGAGAAGGAATTAGCGCTGCATCGTTTCCTGAGCGGCATGCCGGCGCGATTCGAGCCGGCTAAAGGCGACCCGCGACTGTGCGCCGTGATCATCGAATGCGACCGCGACACCGGCCGGGCCTCGGCCATTGAGCGCGTGATGCTTGGCCCGCACGAACATCACCAGCCCGGAAAGCAATGACGCAGCCTGTTCTGTGGGACCAGTTCGACGCTTATCTGTTTGATATTGATGGCACGCTGCTGAACTCGCGCGATGCCGTCCACTACCGCGCATTTCATGCGGCGCTGGAAAGCGTTTTCAACGTCAAGCAGAAGATTGATTCTGTCCCGGTGCACGGCAACACCGATCCCGGCATACTGCGTGCCATCGCCCGGAACGCCGGCGTTGGTGATGAGGTCTTTCAGGCAGGGCTGCCGCGCGCCCTTGATTGCTTGCGGCAAGAGGCGCTGCGCAACTGCGGTGAAATGCGCCCGGAGTTGTGCCGTGGAGTGCGCGAACTGCTGGCGGCGCTTGAACGGCGGCAGAAACTGTTGGCCGTGGTTTCAGGGAACCTTGAGGCGATCGGATGGGCCAAGCTGAAGGCCGCGGGTCTCGACCGGTATTTTGCGTTTGGCTCGTTCAGCGACCAGCGCGAGTTGCGGCACGACATCTTCGCTCACGGCGTGGCAGAAGCGCGGCGGCGGCTGGGAGCGCGCGCTTCGGTTTGCATCGTGGGCGATACGCCCAGTGACATTGCGGCCGCGCGGCACTGCGGGCTGCACGTGATTGCGGTAGGCTCCGGCACCTACGGCCGCGACGAACTGCGCCGGCACGCGCCCGATTGGTGCATCGGCTGCTGCGGCGACCTGCTGATCACGGCGCAGCTCGCCGTTAACCCCGATGAGGCATGAACGGGCATGGCTCCCCTGTCGCGAGTCGCGCGCGCTAAAATTGGCAGAGCTTTGCGCAGGTTCTTCAATCTCGCCCTGGCGCTCTCCAGCATGGCGTTTGCCCAGCAGGAGGTAGCGCCGCCCGCGCCTACGGCTGCTGCGCCCACCATCTGCACCGGTGCTTATTCACTCGAGTGCGGCGCCAGTGCCGACGATCAAAAGGCGGCGCGCAAAGAATTTGACGCCGGCCTCAAGCTGAAGCAGGAAGGCCAGGCCGACGACGCCTTCGATCGCTTCAAGGCTGCCGCGGCGCTGGTGCCGCGAAACATCGAATATGTCACCGCGCGCGAGCTCACCCGCCAGCAGCTCGTGCTCACGCGCATTCGCAGTGGCGACCAGGCCCGTTCCGCGGGCAATGAAGTCGGCGCCATGGCCGCCTTCCGCAGCGCTCTTGATTTGGATCCGCAAAACCTTGCTGCCTCGGAGCGGCTGCGCGATTCCTTGCGGTTGGGCTCGGCCGATCAGCCGCAGGCGCCGCCGACGCTCCGCCCCGCGGGCAGGCCACGCCTGTTGCAGGTGGCGCCGCAAACCGGCACGCGCAACTTTCATCTGCGCACCGATACGCGCTCGTTGTTCGTGCAGATTGCGCAGGCTTACGGCGTTACCGCCCACGTTGACGACCAGATCGCGCCGCGAGCCGTTCGCTTCGACCTTAACAATGCCGATTTCGCCCTGGCCATCCAGATGGCTGACCTGATGGCCAAGGCGTTCTGGGTGCCGATTTCGCAGCGCGACATCCTGGTTGAGCCCGATACCCCGCAGGCGCGCCAGCAATTTGAGCGCGTCGCCCTCGAAACCTTTTACATTTCAAGCCTCAGCACTCCCCAGGACCTGAACGAAATCCTCAACATGCTGCGCGGGCTGTTCGACGCGCGGCAGCTTTCCATCAACACCCACGCTGACACCATCACGCTGCGCGCGCCGGTGCGCGTGCTGCAGGAAGCCGAACGCCTCATTGCTGAGCTGCAGGGCGCGCGCCCGCAGGTGTTGATCGACGTAAACGTTTACCAGGTGAGCCACACCATGCTGCGCAACCTGGGCGTAGCCTTGCCGCTGCAGTTCCAGATGTTCAACCTCAGCAACGTGCAGCAGGCGCTGGCCGGCAGCAACCTGCAAAGCATCCTGGCCGGCCTGGGAGCAGCCGGCGGGGTGAATGGGCAATCGGTTTCTGCCATCCTGGCGCAATTGCAGGGACAGAACAGCCAGCTTGCCGCCCTGCTCGCCAATCCCATCGCTACCTTCGGGGGAGGGCGAACATTTTTCGGCGTAGGCATTCCGCCGGCAACTCTGCAGCTTGAACTGAACAGCTCAAACATCCACCAGCTCGACCATCTCACGCTTCACGTGGAGCACGGCACTGACGCCAACTTCCATTTCGGGGTTCGCTACCCTGTGCTGACGGCGAGCTACTCAGCGGTTTATAACGTTCCCGGGCTCTCGCAGCTCAACTCCGGCCAGAATCTGGCTGCTTTTCCTGCCGTCAACTACCAGGACCTGGGACTCACGCTGAAGGCGACGCCGTGGGTGCATGGCGAAAGCGACATCACGCTGAAGCTCGACACGCAATTGCAGGCCCTCGGCTCTTCCAGCGTGAATGGCATTCCGGTGCTCGACAACCGCCAATACCAGGGCACGATCAACTTAAGAAATGGTGAGACCGCAGTGGTCGCCGGCAGCATCTCCGAGCAGGACGTGCGGAACATTCAGGGCATACCAGCGCTGACGCAGGTCCCCGTGCTCGGTTACGGGGTATCAGAGCACAACACCCAGATCAACGATGATGAGCTGCTCATCACCATTACGCCGCACATCACGCGCAGCCGCATGCAGAACAGTGAAACCATAGTGCTGCCGTAATGAGCAGGCGCGGCGCCGATTTGCGCTTGCTGGCGCAGGCCGAGGGCGCAAGCTACGCACAATGCTTATTGCTTCTGGCCGGCCTGGAATTTTGCAATCGCGCTCAACACTTCGTAGGGCGTGCCGGTGATGTTCTGGATTTTGCGCCCATTCAGGAACAGTGTCGGCGTGCCGGTTACTCCCGCTTGTTTTCCGAGCGCCAATGATTGATCGACTGCGCTCCTGGTCTGCGGTGTTGATGAGCATGCCGCCGCGCTCTGCCCATTGGCGCCGGAGGCGGTGGCCAGCTCGGTGAGTTTGGCGTCGGCCATGGCGGCGGTGATTCCGTCCTGCGCGTCGTACACCGATTGCACAAACTTCCAGAACGCGTCGGGGCTCTGCTGCTGCACGCAAACCGCATAGCTGGACGCTTTATAAGACCAATCGTGCAGCAAGGCGATAGGAAAG
>JAJPJZ010000361.1 GCA_021323935.1 Terriglobia bacterium
AAATAGAAAGGGCCGCGACTTTGGTTATGCTCTTGCCGCCGGCTCTTGCGAGAAAGCCCGCAGCGAGGACGCATGCACCATCGCAGCCCTTGATGCGATCACTGCTTTCGCAGTTCCAAACCCCAACCGGGACCTCGCAGCCCTGTCGGTTTTTTCGGGTCTGGTCGCGTTGCGGATTAGCTCCGCCGCGCTGATCACTCAGCCTACTTCGGAACGCTGGTTACGTACGCCAGAGCCCCTTTCGGCCGTCGACAATGTGAGAGTAGCGGTTGCGTCATTTCGCGTCAATTGTGAATATCTCGGAAATTGTGGAAAACGCGGGCAAAACCCAGAATTTCTGCCACATCGAATCCATTGTGCACAGCTTACAGTGCAAATCGCCGCGCCACCGAGCACCGGCGCCGCAGTCCACAGCTTTTTCGCCGCCGAACCAACTCTGATTCTTGACGGCCGGGGAGACTTGGAGCAACGTGAAGACAATGCGTGATCTGGTTGCGTACGTCGATGGAGGGTCACATGGAAATCCGGGGCCTTCGGCGGTCGGAATCGTAATTGTGGATGCGGCCGGCAGCGAGCAGAAGATCACGATCGCAAAATTCATCGGCCATCAGGACTCAAACGTGGCCGAATACGTGGCGCTGATGGAAGCGCTGCAGTTTGCCGTCTCGTGCAAAGCGCGGCGGCTGCACGTGTACTCGGATTCGCAGGTGGTGGTGCGGCAGATGACCGGCGAATACGCCTGCCAGAGCCCGCGCCTTTATTCCCTCAACTGGACTTGTCGCAAGCTGGCGCGAAACCTCAACTTCACCATCGCGCACCTGCCCCGCGAGCACAATCGCGAGGCCCACGGGCTGGCTAAATCTGCGGTGCGCAGCCGGCATAGCAAGTAAGCTCGGCTGCTCCGCTCCAAAATATTCTTTAAGTGCGATGGCGTGATGGCGCAGTGTTGCGCCGGTGCGCCCGCGATCGCGTTAGCGCGCGGCGGCGCGGCCGGCGGCAACTTCAGGGACAGGTTCGTTCGCCGAAAGCACGTCAATCACGAACGTGTTGCGGTCGTGGTCGAACCAGGTGTGGATGCGGAATTCGGAAGCGCCCACCTGTTTGCGCTTGAGCCCGTCGGCGTCTGGGATGCGAGTTTCAAAAACCGGCTGGGCCTTGGCATTCATGGGTGCGCCTCCTTAGTCCGGTGGTATCGCAACCCAAGTGCCAGCCGTAAGTTACTGATTTTTAGCGCGGAGCTCCGGATTAAGAGGAAAACATTACCGACAGGGCGTAGGTTTTGCCCTGTGCTGCCGGCCTGGTTTCCCGCTCAACGACAACCGGTTGCTATTGCAGTGATGGCGCATGCCCAGATCCCGCTCGCAAAAGAGGCGAGCGGGATGGCGCTCTTGCGCAAGAGGGAGGGTGGTAAACGGCACCCGCGGGCCACGCACTGATTCGCCACACAAAACGGGCCGGGTGAGACGCCCCGGCCCCACACACGTCAACCCGAGCGGCAGCGCGGCCGAGCCGGGCTGATGCGCAGGTGCAGCCGAGGTCATGCAGAGGTGGCGCCGGCGCGAAAGGTTTGCTTGCGGGTGGTGAGCCTTTCAATCAGGTCTTCGCGCAAGCGGAAGCCGCGGCCGGCACTTTGCGGGACCGGGATTGTCCCTTTCGCGCTCACCGTCACTTCCGGCTCGATGATGTCTTCTTTCCAATAGCGCTTGGAGGCGGAGACGTCGCCGGGGAGGCGGAAATTTTCAAGCGACGAGAGCGCAATGTTGTGCGAGCGGCCCAGGCCGGTTTCGAGCATGCCTCCGCACCACACCGGAACGTTGGCGCGCTCCGCCACGAAGTGCACCTTGATGGCTTCGCTGAAGCCGCCGACGCGGCCGACCTTGATGTTGATGATGCGGCAGGAGCCGTGCTCAATGGCGGCTTCGGCATCGCGCGCGTTGCGGATGCCTTCGTCAAGGCAAATGGCGGTATCGAGCTGGCGCTGCAGGCGGCCGTGAAAATAAAAGTCGTCGTTCCAGAGCGGCTGCTCGATCATCAGCAGGCGGAAGCGGTCGAACGACTTAAGGTGCGCGGCATCGTGCATGGTGTAGGCCGAGTTGGCGTCGCAGGAGAGCAGAATGTCAGGCCACTTTGAGCGCACCCGCTCCAGGATGTTCACGTCCCAGCCGGGCTTGACCTTGAGCTTGATGCGCTGGTAGCCGGCGGCGAGTTCGGTCGCGATTTTTTCCAGCAGTTGCTCGGGAGAATCCTGGATGCCGATGGAGACGCCGCAGTTAATTTCCTTGCGCGTGCCGCCGAGCACTTGGTGAAGCGGCGCATTCCTGATCTGCGCTTCCGCGTCCCAGGTGGCGTTTTCAATAGCGGCCTTGGCCATGCGATTGCCGCGCACTCGCGTGAGCAGCGCCGGGACTTCGTTGCCCGCGGCGACGCTCTTGCCCAACAGCATGGGCGCAAGGTATTTCTCGGCGCAGTACCACGCGGTTTCGACGGATTCCGCCGAGAAGAACGGGTCTTCGCCGGCGACGCATTCCCCCCATCCATCAACGCCTTCGCAATGCACCGTGAGCAGCATGATGCGGCGGTGGTAAGTGCGGCCGAAGCTCGTCTCAAAAAAATGGACGAGCGGCATCTGGATTTCGCGCAACGTGATGGCTTCAATTTTCATTCAGGGCTCGGCGGCGCTGAACGCAAGCCGCAAAGGACAAGAAGGTAGCACAAAGCACGCAAACAGGGGCAACTCAGGTGCCGTAAGACCAGGTTTCGTCCCAGCGGCCGAGCAGGAAGCGCCCGTTGCCTTCGGCGTCGCGCTCGTACTCCAGGGCGGCCAGGCCGCGAGCAAAGGCGCTCAAGAACAGCTCACGGTTACGCGAGTGAACTTCAGCGGCGCGGGCGCGCGTGGGGGCTTTGGACTTCCACTCGTACACCTGCGCCGGCACCTCGATGGCGAGCTCAGGCTCGACCTGGGGCGGCTTGCCGTGCTCAATCAGCTCGACTACGCGCCGCGAGCGCAGCCACCATTCCGCGATGAGCCGGTCGGTGGGCAGGCCGCCCTGCAGCGGTGACGACGAAATTCCATACTGATTGATGGTGTAGCGCCGCGCGATGGCGCCCAGCTTGTGCAGGTTGAGATAGGCGTTCTTGATTTCGAGCGGATCGAAGGTCCACTCCATCAGCTCGATTCCCGCTTTCAACGCTTCTTCGCGCTGGGCCAGCTTGATGCGGCGCCCGATGCCCGAATTGCGATACCGCTCGCGCACTGCCAGCATGTGCGAATGCAGGTACGGCCGGTTATTGCGCGTGCCCGGAATGGCCAGCGCGAATGCGATCAGTTCGCCTCCCCGGAAGCCGCCAATCACCTGGCCGCCGATTTTTTGCGCCACCACGAACATGCGTATGGGGATGAGGTCGGTATCGGCGAAGCCCCACACTTCCTTTTGCAGGTCGACGCAGGCCTGCAACTCGTCGAGGTCGCGGCACAGGCGGATCTCGGCCTGCTCAGAAGCTGCCGGAGTACGGTTAGAGATGGCGGAGGTTTGCATTTTTATCCTGGTTCAATAGTTGGCCCAAACGCCCGGCGTCGCCACTTCAAGCAGGTTGCC
>JAJPJZ010000125.1 GCA_021323935.1 Terriglobia bacterium
CCCAGCAGCGGAAGGTTCACTCAGGACACCATCCTCGATGTCTGGATCGGAATTAAGGACGGGCTTCCTCGGAAATATGAGGCGCGCCCGCTGCACAAGCCGCTGCCGGAATTGGCTGAGCGCGATATTGTCACTTGCTCCTACGGCGACGTGAACATCGAAGCCCCCATGTAGGTTGGAGAAGCCAATTCCTCGTTTCGATTAGCGGCCTACGCGATGCGCCCGCACCCGCGCCCATAAATAGCCCGGCGTGCCCCGGATGCCTGACCAGGCAAACGCCGCCGAACCACGAGAGAAGCCGATGGAAGATGGTATGAACGCTCCGGCGCGCTGCCTTTATCGCATGGCCCTGAGCGCAATGAACGTAATCGGGTAACGCGGCGAGTGCGATGAAAAGAATGGCGGGGACGACGGGACTCGAACCCGCGGCCTCTGCCGTGACAGGGCAGCGTTCTAACCAACTGAACTACGTCCCCCAGCCTTGCGGGCTCGGCAGCGGAGGCTGCTTGACCCGTCGCGCTGCTCACGCCGGGACGGCGCTCGCATCGCAAATCGTACACTTGAACGTCGCTGATGGTGGGCAGTGCAGGGCTCGAACCTGCGACCTCGTGCTTGTAAGGCACGCGCTCTAACCAACTGAGCTAACCGCCCTCAGGAGGGAAATTCCACTCCTTCAGCAGTATATGGGACGCTGAAGAACACGGTCAAACCTGCGGTCTTGGCTCGGCTTTGCAAGTGGCGGCGCCGGCCGCGCGAACCCTTGCCCGGTAACATTTGCCTCCGGCGCTCGTCTAATGGGCGATGGAACCGGCCCCGGTTCCGCTGCGTATTCGGAAGCAGGACACACCCGTGAATTGGCTCAGCAACGTCCGATATTCGCTCAGGCAGTTCCGTTATTCACCAGTGTTTACGGCGGCGGCAGTGCTCACGCTGGCGCTTGGCATCGGCGGGACCACGGCGATTTTTTCGCTGATGCACACCGTGATGCTGCGCTCGTTGCCGGTTGCGGACCCGGCGCAGCTTTACCGCGTTGGCGAAGGCGATGAATGTTGCGTAGAAGGCGGCCCGCAGGACACCTGGGGCATGTTTCCGTATTCCTTCTATAAAGTGATCGCCGCCAACACGCCTGAGTTTCAGTCGGTCGCTGTGTTCCAGGCGGGAGCATGGCAGATGAGCGTACGCCGCGAACACGTGGAATCGGCGGCCAAGCCGCTGCGGACCGAATACGTCTCGGGAAATTATTTTTCTACGCTGGGGGTGGGCGCGTTTGCCGGGCGGATGATCAGCGAGAGCGATGATCAGCCCGCGTCCGCGCCCGCGCTGGTGCTCAGCCATCGCACCTGGCAGACGACCTATGGCGGCGACCCCAGCGTGCTGGGCTCGACCCTGGTGGTCGAAGGGCGGCCGTTCACGGTGATCGGCATTACGCCGCCGGGCTTTTTCAGCGAGACCTTGCGCAGCAGCCCGCCTGATATTTTCCTGCCGCTCAACCAGGAGCCGCTGATTACCGGCGACACGTCGCTGCTGAAGTCGCAAACCTCGGCCTGGCTGCGCGTGATCGGGCGCGCCAAGCCGGGCGCTTCGGTTGAGGCGATCGGGCCGCGGCTCACCGGCCTGCTGCGGCACTGGCTGGTGTATGACGCAGGTTTTCCGGCGAATTGGCAGTCCGACCTGCAGCGGATTTTGCCCAAGCAGGTGATTCGCGTGATCCCTGCAGGCGCGGGCGTCGCCGTGATGAAAGAAGAATATGGGCGCAGCCTGCAGATCCTGCTTTCCGTTTGCGCGCTGGTGCTGCTGATTGCCTGCGCCAACGTGGCCAACCTGCTGCTGGCGCGCGCGGCCGCGCGCCGCGGGCAAACCGCAGTGCGCCTGGCGATAGGCGCGGCGGCAAGGCAGATCATCTGGCAGGCGATGACGGAGAGCCTGCTGCTTTCAATTATCGGCGGGGTTGCGGGCTTGCTGGTGGCCATGGCCGCTTCGCGCCTGCTGCTTTCACTGGCCTTCCGCGACGCCAAGTTTCTGCCCATCAGCGCGGTTCCGTCGCTGCCGGCGCTGGGTTTCGCATTCCTGCTGGCACTGGTCACAGGGCTGATTTTCGGGGCGGCGCCGGCGTGGTTCGCCACCCGCACCGATCCGGCTGAGGCGCTGCGCGGTTCAGGCCGCGCCACGCGCGATCATTCCACCTGGGCGCGCAAAGCGCTGCTGATCGTGCAGGCCACGCTTTCCGTGGTGCTGGTGGCGGGCGCGACCATGCTGGCGCGCAGCCTCAGCAACCTGGAGCACCAGAACTTCGGCTATGCCATTAACGATCGCGTTGAAGTTCAACTGAAACCGCCGCCAACCACGTATCAGCCGGAGCAGGTCGTGGCGTTGAATCGGGCGCTGCAGCAGCGCATTGAGCAGTTGCCCGGGATTCGCGGTGCAGCCCTCGCCATGTATAACCCGCTCACCGACAACTGGGGCGAGCTGATCATGGTGGAGGGGCATCCTCCCGCCCAGTTCAACGAAGATGCAGGCTCTTCGTGGGTGCGGGTGAGCGCCAATTACCTGCAGGTGCTGGGGCAGCCGCTGGTGCGCGGCCGTTATTTCAGCGACGCCGACAACGAGACGGCGCCGAACGTAGCGATTGTGAATGAAGCCTTCGTGCGGCGCTTCTTCAAGGCCGGCGAGGAGCCGATCGACCACCACTTCGGCATCGACATGCCGGAAAATGCCGGCACGTATCGCATCGTGGGAATCGTGAAAGACGCGCGCTGGCAGGAGTTCGGCATGCGCCGGCCGGTGCGGCCGATGTTCTACGTGCCGCTGGCGCAGACGGTGCACTACACCCTCAACCCGCCGCAGGTCGCCGGCATGATGAACAAGCTGGAAGCCCGGTCGCACTTCGCGGCGGGCATCCTGCTTGACACCAGCGCTACGCCCGGTGAACTGCAGCCGATCCTGACCAGGGCAATCTCGGAAGTTGATCCGAACGTCACGATCATCAGTGTGCTGCGCATGCAGCAGCAGATTGACGAGGTTTTCGATCAGCAGCGCGCCGTTGCCAGCGTTGCCGGACTGTTTGGCATTGTGGCGCTGTTGCTGGCGGCGGTGGGACTGTATGGCGTGACCGCTTACACCGTGGCGCAGCGCACCAGCGAAATCGGCGTGCGCATGGCGTTGGGCGCGAACAAGGCGAACGTGGTGAACATGGTGTTGCGCGGCGCGTTCCAGCGCGTGGCGGTGGGATTGATTGTCGGCATCCCGCTGGCGATTGGAGCGGGCAAGCTGATTACGGCGCAGCTCTACGGCGTGAAAACCTGGGACCCGGCGGCGCTGGCGTTGGCGGCGGCGTCACTGGCGGTGTGCGCCTTCATCGCCGCGGTGATTCCGGCAATCAGGGCTGCGGGGATTTCGCCAAGCACCGCGCTGCGGGCTGAGTAGCGCAGCCGGCGATGGCGCAAAGCGAGTGCAGCGATAGCACGAGTTGGTGAATCGGCGGTAGTCTAGATGCGTGGCTGACGCCTCATTCCGGCCCTGCGTCGTGTATTGGGCAGTCGATGTTCAGGCCGATTTCATGCTGCCCGGCGGCAAGCTTTACGTGCCCGGAGCCGAGAAGATCATTCCGGCAATCGAGCAGGTCGTGCAGGCGTGCCGGTCGGCGGGCGCGTTGCTGATTGCGTCGGCCGACGCCCACAGCGCCCATGACCCTGAGCTGAAGCAGTGGCCGCCACACTGCATGAAGGGCACGGCAGGCGCCGAAATCATTCCGCAGGCGCGGCTGGAGCCGGCGCTCACAATCCCCAACGACGCCGCGTTCCGCGTGGCCTCGGACTTTGGTGCGTTCCGGCAGATCATCATTCAAAAAAACGAGCTGAACGTGTTCAGCAACCGCCATGCGGATGAGGTGCTTGCGTTGCTGCCGCGCAACGGCATTGATGATGATGCCGAATTTGTTGTGTTCGGCGTGGTCACGGAATATTGCGTGCAGTTCGCCGCCGAGGGATTGCTGCAACGCGGCAAGCCGGTAGCGATCGTGACCGACGCAATCAAGGAGATCGACGCAGCCAGCGGAGAGTGCTCTCTGCGCGGCTTCAAATCGCGCGGGGCGAGGCTGATTACGTCGGCTCAACTCCCGGCGGCGTAGCGGGCAAACAAATCCGGCCTGCGCGGCCGGGTGGGTTACAATCCGACGTTCGTCCTCGCATGGGCAGCGACGCGCAGCAAACCATTGTTGGCATCGACGTAGGCGGCACGAAAACCGCCGTGGTCGAGGGCTCCTACGCGGGCGAAATCCTGCAGCGGCAGGAATTCGAGACGGAAGCCGAGAAGCCCTACAGGGAAACGTGCTGGCGCATCTACGCGGCCATCGACCGCACGCTGAAGCTGGCGGCTTATGAAGGCAGGAAGGCCGGCGTCATCAGCGTTTCGATTGGCGGGCCGCTGCGCATCAGCGAAGGCTTCATCTTAGATCCGCCACACCTGCCGGGCTGGCACAACCTGGCCTTGCAGAGTGAATTGGCGCGCCGCTTTTCGCAGTTGCCAGTCCTGGTGGAGCATGACGGCAACGCCGGCGCGCTGGCTGAATTTCACTTCGGCGTAGGGCGCAATGAAGCGGGGCTGCAACACCTGATTTTCCTGACGTTCGGCACCGGGCTGGGCGCCGGCATTGTGGTGAACGGCGCAATTTTGCACGGCGCAAGCGATACCGCCGGCGAAGTTGGCCACTGGCGGCTCTCAGACAAAGGCCCGGTCGGCTTTGGCAAAGCCGGCTCCTGGGAAGGTTATGCCAGCGGCGCGGGGCTGGTGCAGCTTGCCGTCCGCATGTTTCCGAAGCGCTGGAAGGCGAGCACGCCGATTCGCGAAGTAGTGGAGGCCATGCTCGCCGACGACGCGCAGGGACTTGAAGTGGCAGCCGAAGCGGGGCGCTGGATGGGCCGCGGCATGGCGCTGCTGGTGGATGCGTTCAATCCGCAGATGATCGTGCTCGGCTCGCTGGCGGTTGCGTTAGGTGAGCGCGTGCTCAGTCCGGCGCGCGAAGTGGTGCAGGCGGAAGCGCTGCCGCAAGCGGCGGCCGCGTGCCGCATCGTTCCGTCAGCGCTGGGAAGCTCGATCGGCGACGTGGCATCGCTGATGGCAGCGATTGCGCAGAAATCAAGAATGCATCAGCAGAAAGGCACGACGGTGCAAAGCCGATGAGCGAGTCGCATGCTGCCCGCCATTTTCGCGAACATCGGCAGGTGGTCGAAGATTCGATCGTTGCGCTGGCAGGAAACATTGATGAAGCCGCGCACTTCATTGTTGACGCCGCGCGCAGCGGCCATAAGATCATCGCCTTCGGCAACGGCGGCAGTGCTGCGCAGGCCTCGCACCTCGCGGGCGAGTTGCTGGGTCGCTTTTTGCGCAACCGGCAGCCGCTGGCGGCGGTGGCGCTGGCCAGCGATGCTGCGGCCGTGACCTGTATCGCTAATGATTTCGGCTTTGACGACATTTTTGCGCGCCAGGTCCACGGATTGGCGCAGCCCGGCGATGTGGCCATCGGCCTGACTACCAGCGGAAATTCGCCGAATGTGCTGCGCGGCCTGGCTGCAGCGCGCGAACGCGGCGCCATCACGATCGCGCTCACCGGCGCCGCGGGACTCAGCGGAGGCCAGCCGCAATGCCTGCTCGCAGTGCCCAGCCGAAACACTGCGCACGTGCAGGAAGTCCACCTGATGATCATCCACATTTTGTGCATCCACATTGACCAGAGTTTCACCGCGTAGCAACGCGCTGGTCAGGAGCAAATCGTGTTCGCTGAAACGGCTGCCGCGCCCGCACTTTCGATCTGGCAGAACTTTTACGTGATCGTGGGCTCGTCGGCCGGCGCGCTCACCGGCCTGCAGTTCGTGGTGATTGCGCTGGTGGCAGAGATGCGCAACGGCGGCAGCATGCTTGAAGTGCGGGCGTTCGGCTCGCCCACGGTGGTGCAGTTCGGCGCGGCGCTGGTGGTTTCGGCAATTCTGAGCGCGCCCTGGCCGGGGCTTGCCGGCCCGGCTACAGCTCTGGCCGTCACCGGTGCTGCCGGCCTCGCATACACGCTGCGCGCCATCGGCCACGCGCGCACCCAGACGGGCTACGCGCCCGACGCCGAAGACTGGCTGTGGTACCTGGTGCTGCCGCTCATCAGCTACGCTGCGCTGGCTGCCGCAGCCGTGCTGCTGCCGCTGCGGACCGCGGGCGCGCTGTTCGCAATTGCTGGCATCACGCTCGCGCTCCTGCTCCTCGGGATTCGCAATTCGTGGGACACCGTCACTTACATCGCGGTGGCGCGGCGCGAACGAAAAGATCAGACGCAAAATGGGCCGGAGGCGCGGCCCGGCTCGCAGCACGGCTCGCGCTGATCCGCGTTACTGGCGGCGGCGCGGATTAGTTGCGCTGGCGGGGGTGGTCAAGTGGCGAAGGCGGTCCTGCGCGGTGGCCGCTTCCAGGGACCGCGGGTAGCGCGCGATCAAAGTGCGCAGCTCGCGTACGCCGGCGTCGCGCTGGCCGAGCTCAAGCAAAGCAAACCCTTTCTTCAACTGCGCGGTGGGCGTCTTGTTGCCGCTCGGATACTGCTCCAGCACCTTGTCATAATCGGCGACGGCGGCCTCATAGTTCTTCTGCTGATATTCGATATCGGCGATGTAGAACTGGGCGTTGCCCGCCATGTCTTCAGTGGGATAGAACTTCATGAACTGCGCGAATTCCTGCGCCGCCATGTCATAGCGGCCGCCGTTGTAGTCGCGCAGGGCGTTGTCATAGAGCTGCTGAGGCGGCGGCGCCTGCATCGGTTGCGGCTGCTGTTGCTGTTGCGCCGGCATGCCCTGCGCGGCGGGCGCCTGGATGGTATTGAACTTATCGATGACGTCGTTGAGTTGCTTGGTGGCCGTGGCCAGCCGCGCCTTCAGTTCGTCAACCGAATCGTTGAGCGCCTGGATCTGTGACGACACCTGGTCCACCTTCGCGCCCGTGGTCTGCTGCTGCTGCTGCAACTGGCGGTCAAGCGTGGCCTGCAGGTTGTTGACGGTGGCCGCCATCTTGTTCACGTTGTCGGCGCTCTGCTCCACCAGGTTTTTCATGACGCCCATGCGCTCATCGA
>JAJPJZ010000288.1 GCA_021323935.1 Terriglobia bacterium
CGCGACGCTCCAGATTTTCGTGAGCACACGCTGGAAGTTGCCGCCGAGGATTCCGCTGATGTCCTGGTCGGAGTAGCCGCGGCGGATGAGGCCTTCGGCGATATCGAAAAAGCGCCTGGGATGGTTGAGGCCTTCGATGTCGTCTTTCTCGCGGAAGGCGTAGCTGGATTTGTAGCCGGCGTGCAGCGCCTTGCGCATGGGCTCAGGCAGCGCGTCGTAGCCGTAAAGGTCAATATCGCTGCCGACGCCGACGTGTTCCGGGCCGACAAGCCTGGCAACGTGATCGTAATGGTTGAGTGCGTCTTCGATGGTGGTGGGCTCTTTGGCGGTCACGAACATGCGCACGCCGGTGATGCCCATCACGCCGCCGGTGGCGGCCATCTTGCGGATGGCTTCATCGCTTTTGCAGCGCGGATGAGGATTCAGGGCGCGGCAATTGGCGTGGGTGAACAGCACGGGCTGGCGGGAAATGGTGCAGGCATCCATCGAGGTCATTTCGCCGCAGTGGGAAACATCGACCGCCATGCCCAGCTTGTTCATGCGCTCAATGATTGCCACGCCGAAATCGCTGATCGCGCTGTCGTTGCGCTCGGTTGAGCCGGTGCCGATGTAGTTGCGGGTGTTGTAGGTGAGCTGCGAAACGCGCTGGCCGATGCTGTAGAAAAAATCGACGTCGGCGGGCGTGCGGAAGTGCTCCGAGTTCTGCAGGCCGAGCACGATGCCGAGCTTGCCTGACTTCTTGACCGCGGCCAGCGTTTCAGGCGAATCCACTCGCGTGAGCCAATCGCTGTGGTGGGCGATGAAGCCGTCCCAGCGCGAAAGGAAGCGCAGGGTTTCGTCGTAGGCGTTGGGGCCACCGGTGCCCACCGCGATGTGGAACACATTGATGCCGCTCTCGCGAAATGGCTGCAGGTCGGCCTGGGTAAACGTAGCCGGGTCACTGAACCAGGTGCGCGGCGGGCCGCCTGGGCCTGCCGGCATCAGGTCGGCCAGGGTGGCATACAGGCTGAACGGGTTCAGCATGTCGATCACGGTGGCCTGCTGAACCAGGCTGACGGCGCGCGCGGAATACTTCTGGCTGCTCTGCGCGAACAGTTGGAAGCTGCCGGCATTGATCATCGGCGCAGCAGCGGCAAGAGCGGCGCCCTTCAGCGCGTCACGACGCGTAATTCGCATTCAATCTCCTGTTCCGTGCTACTGCTTTGCCGGCCGGCCCGAGGATTGCGCGTCGGCCTCCGCGCGCTTCTGATCGCCCGCGGCCTTCAGATGCTTGTCATACCACGCCAGGTAACGTTCGTAGCGGTCGCGGATGTAGCTTGGCCGGCGAATGCCGTGGAACTCGTTGGGATAGATGACGAGCTGGGTATCGCGGCCGAGCGAGCGCAGCGCTTCATACATCTGCTGGCTGCCCTGCACCGGGACGTTGAAGTCGCGCTCGCCGCCCAGGAACAGCGTGGGAGTCTTGATGCGGTCGGCGTGCAGGAAGGGATAGGAAATTCTGGTGTAGGTTTCCCATGCCTTGGGCTCCCAGGGCGGGCCGATTTCGTAGTCGTACTGAATGATGTACTGATCGGTGCCGTAAAACGAAACCGTGAAGGCGGTGCCGGCGCCGCTGGTGGCGGCCTTGAAGCGCGGGTC
This sequence comes from Terriglobia bacterium, assembly GCA_021323935.1. GTDB lineage: Bacteria > Acidobacteriota > Terriglobia > Terriglobales > Acidobacteriaceae > JAFAIN01. The sequence goes on from JAJPJZ010000288.1 coordinate 1,639, forward strand.
GCTGGCGATCATATAGTCGGTCAGGATGCCGCCGTAGCTCCAGCCGCCGACCCCGAGGCGCTCGGGATCGGCAACGCCCATGGCGATGACGTGGTTGACGCCGGCTTCGAGGTCCTCAACTTCGTAGTGGCCCCAATCGGCGAAGATGGCGCGTGAATACTTTTGCCCGCGGCCGGAACTGCCGCGGTAATTGACGGCGAGCACGGCGTAGCCGTTGGCGGCGAAAAACTGCCGCTCGAAGCTGAAGGCGTGCTCATCCTGCCCGTTCGGGCCGCCATGGATGCGCAGCAGCAGCGGAACTTTTTCGCCTTTGCGATAGCCCGCTGGGTAAGTGAGCAGGCCATGCACGTCGGTGCCGTCTTTCGAGTTGAACTCAACGTCTTCGGTGCGGCCCAGATCGAGCTCGGCAAAAAGTTCGTCGTTGTGGTGAGTAATCTGGCGCAGCGCGCCGTTTTCCAGGGCAAAGACTTCGCTGGGATGGGTGTCGCTGGTGGAGAGCGCGACGGTATGGCCGCCGGCCATCGTCCAGCTATTCACCACCACCGGCGGCTTGAGCAGGCGCTCGACGGTACTGCCGTCCATTTGAAGCCGCGCCGGATAAGTGGAGCGGTCATCGGCCACGAGCACCTCAATGGCGCCGCCGACCACGCGCGGATTGGAGACACCGCGATCGAGCTGCTCGGTTGCAGCGAATCGTTTGGGCGCGGCGCTGCCGTCGGTCGCAACCATGGCCAGATGCGGCATGTTGTAGGCGCCGAATTTCTTCTCGTCGCCTTCGATGAAGATGATGTTCTTGCCGTCCGGCGTCCATTCCAGGCGGCTGCGCTCGCCGCGGCTTGAACTGGGCGTGATCTGCTTCTCGGCCGAACCTGGCCTGGCTTCGGCGACAAACACCTGGCTGGCGGCATCGCGATCAGGATCGTCGCCGTGATTATCGAGGTAGGCGATCCACTTGCCGTCGGGCGACCACGCCGGCGCGGTTTCATCGGCTTTGCCGGTGGTCAGGCGCTCAGTCTTCTTCGAAGCAATGTCGAACAGGTAAATGTAGCTGTGGCGGCCGGAGAGCAAGTAACCTTCTACGTCCTGCTTGTACTTGTAGCGATCGATGACGATCGGTTTGGGAGCCTTGGGTCGCGCAGCATTGGCTGATGGCGGGGCGTTCGGCGCAGCAGGCGCTGAGTTGTTGGGAGTTGCGTTTGCCGGCGCGGCGGCGGCAGGTGTTTCAGGCTGGTTGGCGGGATCGTCAGGGTCGGGATCGCCGATGACCAGCGCCAGGCGCCTGGAATCTAGCGACCACTCGTAGCCCTGCAGACGGCCCTTGGTGTCGGTAAGCTGCCAGGCTTCACCGCCGCTGCGGTCCAGGAGCCACACCTGCGTGCCTTTTGCCGGGCCGGGGCGGCCGGAGGTGAAGGCCAGGTACTTGCCGTCAGGGCTCCAGCGCGGCGACGACTCTGAATCCTGGCTGAAGGTGATTTGCCGGTCGACGGAGCCGTCATAGTTCGCCAGCCATATGTGCGAGACGCTCTTGTCATCCTTGACGTCGGTGGTGCCAACGACGTAGGCGATCCACTGGCCGTCAGGCGAAAGTTGCGGGTCGCGCACGTCAACGATGCGGGCAAGGTCATCGAGCTTGAGCGCACGCTTGTGCTGGCCAAGCGCCGTTACGGCGCCGGCGATTACTAAGAACGCGGAGATGAGAGCACGGCTCTTGATCATGAAATCACCTGGAGATTTTTGAATGAGGTGAGCGTACTACCGAAATTTAGCGAGAGCGGCGGCCAGTAGCAACAGAAAAGCGGTTGCGCGCATACATGCGCCGGTGAGATTTGTGCGGCGGCATTTGAAGGTGGCGGCGGAGCGCGCTGATCGAGGCAAGGCGCGGCGACGATCAGCCGAGCTGGCGACGCAACTCGTCCGGCAACTGCGGCTGCAGCTCGGGATAGCGCTCCGCAAGGCGCAGCAAATCGAGTTCATCCTTCTTGCGCTTGCTCAAGCGGCGCTGCGGATCTGAATAGGCCCACAGCTTGCCTTGGAAGACATCGGCCAGGCTTGCCACCGGAACCAGCGTCCCGAGCACCGGCCGCTGCGTGGCACGAAGCGGGAACTCCTGGTAGCGCGGGTCCATGGTGAATTGAATCCGCAACTCGCTCTTGGGCGATTCGGCGTTCATGGAATGAGGAAACTCGCTGATGACGAAGCCCTCAGCCTTGAGTTTTTCGCGAAGCTCTTGCAGATGTGCGACAACGATTACGAAATCCGCATCGAGGGTGTAGACCGGCTCAACATAGCAGTTCACTGCCAAGCCGCCGATGAGGCAGAACTGGCCGCTCTGGCGGCACAGTGTTACGACTCTTGAAAAGTCCGTAGCTCCGCCTCTGGTCGCCAATTCGTAAACCTCTTCGGCCTTCATATGGACTGACGTTCATCGTAGCAAAGCAACGGCCAGCCACAAGAAGGAAACGCAGGCAGCAGGAGGGCACTGGCTGATGAGCGGGCGTTTGCCTGCTCAGCTTACGCGGGCGTTGACGGTGTTGCTGCCGGACATGCGGGCTCGGAGCGAATGCCCGGTGACTACACGCTGGCCGGTGCCCCGAGCCGGATCCCGACATGCAAACAGGCCCGGCAAGATGCCGGGCCTGCAGTGGTTTCATCTGACGCAACAGTTTCTGAACCAACTTCAAATTAAATATCGTAGTACAGGCTGAACTCGTAAGGATGCGGGCGCAGGCGAATCGCGTCCACTTCCTTGGTCCGCTTGTAATCGATGTAGGTGGTCAGCAGCTCTTCGGTGAAGACGTCGCCCTTCAGCAGGAACTGGTGATCGGCTTCAAG
>JAJPJZ010000118.1 GCA_021323935.1 Terriglobia bacterium
GTCGTACGCTTGCATTCGAGCCTTCACTCCTGTCCTGATTGCTTTTTCTAGTCTCCTGCGGCCGCGATCTTCTCCTCGGTTGCTGATTCGACCGGCGGCGCCTGCACTGCCATGGGCACGGCGGTCGCCGTTTCGCGGCTGCGCGGCTTTTCACGGACCGGCTTGCGGCGCTGCTCCAGGTTGTTCAAGGCCAGAACGGTGGTGTAGGCCATCAGGTCGAGCAGGTTGGCGGTGGCCAGCCGTGAATCGGCTTTCACATCGAGCGCGGCAAGGCGCGATTCGATGGTTTCAACCAGGCGCTTGACCAGCGGGCGCTGCACGCCGGTCCACTGCGAAATGCTGTCGGCCAGGGCTTTGCGATGTTCCTTCACCAGTGCGGCCGCCGGCCTGAGCTTTTTACGGCCGCGCAAGTTGGAGCGAAAGATTCCAGCCAATTCCGTGTCAGAGGGGAGCTGCGCCGGCACCGGCTGCTCCTGCAGCGTGCGTTCATAAAATTCGGCGACGGTGTAATCCATCTCGTCCACCGTCAAGTCAGCTTCCCCGGTGGGACGAGCCGGCTTCATATTGCGCACGCGCCGCGCAACCTGATCGACATATAAAAGCTTGTGCAGCGCCGGCGTGTTGCGATAGCGGGCGCGCCAGTTGGAGCCGGGCGTGAGCCACACTGCAAAAGTCTCGGCGAAATCTTCATCCGGATGTTTCTGCGCGTACCAGCCGGGCAGGTAAGTCACAAACTGGCGGGCGAACGGAATGGCGCGGTAGTCGTCGCGATAGGCGCGGCGGAAGCTGCCGAACAGTTGCTGCCAGTCGTCGCGCTTATAAAGTTCGTAGGCGTAGTTGAAGGCGTGCCCGGCCTCGTGCCGCATGTACTGCATGGTTTCGACGGGGCCTTCCAGGTCGTTGAGCTCGCGCTCGAGCACTGCCAGGCGCGCATCGGCCAGGTAAAGCGGAATTCCGATCGTGGGCTCGCCTGACGGGCATCCCCATTCATCGCTGAGATAACACTGCGGCCGAAAGTTGGCCAGGCGCTTGCGCTCGAGCTCGCGATACAGCCTGCCGACGTATCGTTCCACCGGCGAGCCTTCAATCTTCAGGCCAAGGTCGCAAATTCGCGTTGCCATGATGGCCTGCACTTCCGCAGGGACACGGTCAACAAACGTGTTGGCCGCGCCGGCACACGCCTGCGCAAGCTCGCCGGACTGGCCGGCCACAGCCGCTGCTGGTTGTGATGGCGCGCTCAAATCGATGTTGATCTCAGCCCGCGGCGTGAATGTGCACACGCCGTGGTGGAATTAGCGTAGCCAATATCGGGCAAAATCGGCCACGAAAGTACAGGCTATGCACCCACCTTGGTGCACCGACCAAAGTCACGTGCCTGCACAAGAAGAGGTGCTCTCAGTTGGATGATGCGCGGCTGGCGCGGCGTTGGATTGAATCGGTGGAGTTATTGCCCGGCGGGGTGCGCCTTGTGATCGCGCATCCGCGCGCATTCAACTACCTTCCAGCTTATCAGCAATCGACTTATGGTTTTCGCACCGAGCCTGCGATCCAGGCGAGGTATTGCGCGTCGCCGCTCTCAAGGTTGAGCACAATGAACTCGGGCAGTTCGTAGGAATGAATCGAGCGAATGCGTTCACCAACGCGCTCCACTGCTTCGGCCGTGGTCTTGATCAGCAGAAGGTGCTCGGTTGCGGTCTCCGGTTGGTCCCGCCACCAGTAATGCGACTGAATCGGGCCAACGACGTTTACGCATGCAGCCAGCCGCTCCGCAACCAAGGCCGAGGCCAGCCGCTCGGCTTCAACCTCGGAGCCGGCGGTGGTCATGATGAGGCGGGCTGAAGTCATGGTTGACGAGAGCGGCAGCGGCAAACTGGGAAGCTGCGGAATTGTAAATGGCCGCGGCGCGGAGGCTCTGCCTGCTTCGGATAGAATCTGCAGTCGCATGATGCAGGGCTGCGGCCCTGCCCGCAATCCCGGAAAAAACCGTTTCCCGCCATTGAGCACCTAAAGCAAGGTCAAGGTATGGCAGCTCAAATCAAGTTTGGAACCTCAGGCTGGCGCGCCATCGTTGCTGATGAGTTCACGTTTGCCAATGTGCGGCGGGCGGTGCAGGGAATCGCACGCTACGTTGCCCGCAAGAAGCCGGGGGGCGCGCGGGTCATCGTTGGGCGCGATCCGCGCTTCCTGGGCGAGCAGTTCGTTTCCGCAGCCGCCGACGTGCTGCAACAGCACGGAGTGGTGGCAGTCGTGATTCCGGAGCCGGCCCCGACGCCGGCGATTTCTCACGCGGTGCGAGTCACGAAAGCCGACGGCGCTATCAATTTCACCGCCTCTCATAATCCGCCTGCGTACAACGGCATCAAGTTTTCCACGCCCGATGGCGCGCCGGCGCTGCCGGAGGTGACGCGTGCCATCGAAGCCGAGATCGCCGTGGCCCCATCGGCCCAGCTGGCCACAAGTTCACCTGATGTGGCGAAGCAAGCTGACGGTCTCAGCCATACGCTCGATGTTCGCGAACCATATCTCAAGCGGCTGAAGGAATTGGTCGAGTTCGAGGTCATCCGCAAAGCCGGGCTGCGCGTGGTGTTTGATCCTTTGTGGGGTGCGGCGCGCGGCTATTCCGATACCGCGCTGCGCGACGCCGGTATTGCGGTTGAGACGGTGCATGACTGGCGCGACGTTCTGTTTGGCGGCCACGCCCCCGAACCTGACGACCACCTGCTGCAGGCCATGCGCGCGAAAATGCGCGAAACTCGCGCCCACATCGGCATTGCCACCGATGGCGACGCCGACCGCTTCGGCATTGTGGACCAGGACGGCACGTTCCTGCAGCCGAATTACGTCATCTCGCTGCTGTTCGATTACCTGGTTGAGACGCGGCAGTGGCGCAATGGAGTGGCGAAATCGGTGGCGACAACCAATTTTATTAACGCGCTGGCGCGCCATCATGGGGTTGAGTTGCATGAAACGCCTGTCGGCTTCAAGTACATTGGCGAGCTGATTGAGCGCGATGCCATTGCCATCGGCGGAGAAGAGAGCGCCGGGCTCAGCATCCGGCATCATGTGCCGGAGAAGGACGGCATCATTGCGGGGCTGCTTTGCTGCGAGATGGTGGCGCGCCGCGGCAAGCCGCTGAACGAGCAATTGCACGCGCTGTTTGCCAAGGTTGGTTCCTTTTACCCCCTACGCGAGAACTTCCGCTTGACGGCTGAGGTGAAAGAGAAGTTCACTCGAAAGATGGGCGAGGTGTCGTCGGGCGCCGCGCCCCGGCAGTTCTTCGGACGCGCCGTTGGTGAGGTCGTCACCAAAGACGGGCTGAAGCTGGTGTTCAACGATGGCTCCTGGGTGTGCTACCGGCTTTCAGGCACGGAACCGGTGGTGCGAGTGTATTCGGAGGCGCCCAGCGAGCGCGCGTTGAGCCAGATCAGCGCCGACGCGAAGCGCTGGATTTTTGAGTGATCACCGCAAGCAATGCAACTTGACTTTAACCACATTCGGGAGCTCACCAGGCGCCATCGGCGGCGGCTGGCGACCCTGGCGGTCGCGCTGCTTGCGTGCTGGATTGCCTACGTCGCCGTTTGGGGATCAAACGGCATGGTCATGTACAGCCACAAGCGCGCCGAGTATCGCGAGCTGCAGCAGAAGATCACGGAAATGCAGGCTGAAAACCAGCGGCTGGAGCAGGAAAACAAGGCCCTCAAAATGGAGCCCGCCGCCATTGAAAAAGAGGCGCGCGAGCAACTGCACTACACCAAGCCCGGGGAAGTAGTGTACGTACAACCCGATCCTCAAGCTACGAGCGCCGCAACCGCTACGGCGCAAAACGCCCATCCTTGAACCGATCACCGGTTGTCGCAGCAGCCATTGGTCGGCTTATTTTGAGAGCTATGGGCGCGGGTCAGGCGCCACCTTCCGCGTCGCTCAGGGCACCGGCTGACCGGCGTCCACGCTCACGGCGTTTTTTGGTGTAAGCTGTTGCGCGCGTGCATTGCGCGCGAACGGAGAACGCTATGAAGAAAGCCAGTGCAGTTTTTGCGACCCTGATCATGCTGGGAGCAGCCGGGCTCGCCTTCGCCCGCCAGGAATCAGGCTCCTCAAATGCAAAGATGACCGGGTGGGTGGTTGACGAGAAATGCGGCGCGCGTGTTGCCAATGAGCACGGTTCTGATTGCGCCAAGAAATGCGTGCAGGGCGGCCAGCCGGTGGTGTTCGTTGACGATAAAGACCAGTCAGTGCTGAAGGTTGCGAACCAGGACGCACTCAAGTCGCATGCCGGCGAGCACGTTGCGGTCAGCGGCTCGGTTGAAAAGGGAACGTTGACGGTGCAGAACGTCTCGGCGGCATCGAAGTAGATTTCCGCGGCGGCCCGGCAGCAATATCGGACTGCAAATTGACCAACTAGCGCACCACGCCTTCAAGCGGCGAGCTGGCGGTGGCGTAAAGCTTGCGCGGCATCCGGCCGGCCAGGTATGCCGCGCGGCCGGCTTCCACCGCTCCGCGCATGGCTTCGGCCATCAGCACAGGATCGTGCGCGGCCGCAATGCCGGTGTTCATCAGCACGGCGTCAGCTCCGAGTTCCATCGCGATCGCGGCGTCTGAGGCGGTGCCGACGCCGGCGTCAATGACCAGCGGAACGGTGGTGACAAGCTCGCGCAGAATGCGGATGTTGGCGGCATTCTGGATACCCAGGCCGCTGCCGATGGGCGCGCCCAGCGGCATGACGGCGGCCGCGCCTGCATCGATCAGCCGCTGCGCAACCACCACGTCATCAGTGGTATAGGGCAGAACGGTAAAGCCTTCCTTCACCAGCACGCGGGTAGCTTCAATGGTGGCCTGAACGTCAGGGAAAAGCGTGCGCTGCTCGCCGATTACCTCAACCTTGACCCAGTCAGATAATCCAACTTCGCGGCCCAGGCGCGCCGTGCGAATCGCCTCTTCCGCGGTGTAGCAGCCCGCGGTGTTGGGCAGCAGGAAGTAGCGCTTGGGATCGATAAAATCCAAAAGGCTCTCCTGCTTTTTGCCGTTGCCGGCGGAGTTCGGCAGGTTGATGCGGCGAACCGCTACCGTCACCATCTCGGCGCCGCTGGCGGCGATGGCGCGCGCGGTCTCTTCGCCCGATTTGTATTTGCCGGTGCCGACAATCAGCCGCGAACGGAAGGCGCGGCCTGCGATGACCAGGGAATCCATGCTGAGATTCTAATCGATGCGCACCGCGCGGCGGCAGCGTTCGGCCTCGGGCGCGTGCCGCAGCGGGTCGTCAGGTGCTTTCGGCCTGCTCAGCGGCCCGAGCCATGGAATAAAGCTCCTCGATTTCATCAAGATACTTCTGCTCAACCACGCGCCGCTTGAGCTTGAGCGTGGGCGTGATTTCGCCGGTCGTAATGCTGAACTCATCCGCAACCAGCAGCACCTTCTTCATCTTTTCAAACTGCGCCAGCTTGTTGTTAACCTGCTCCACGATTTCTTGGTACAGCGCCTGCACTCGAGCGTCGCGGACTAAGTCAGCGCGCGCGGTGGCGTTGATGTTGTGCTGGCGGGCCCATTGCTCCAGCGCCGGAAAATTCGGCGCGATGATCACCGACGGAAACTTGCGACGGTCGCCGATCACGCAGCAATACGCAACCAGCGCATTCGCCTTCAGCGCATTTTCAATCGGTTGCGGAGCAATGAACTTGCCTCCCGAGGTCTTGAGCAGGTCCTTCTTGCGGTCCGTGATGCTGAGGAATCCATCTGCATCGATGTTGCCGATGTCGCCGGTGTGGAACCAACCCTCAGGTTCGAGAGCCGCCGCGGTCTGCTCCGGCGCCTTCCAATAACCTGAAAACACCGAAGGGCCACGCACCAGCAGCTCGCCATCCGGCGCAATGCGGCATTCAAAGCTGGGAAACGGCCGGCCTACCGTCCCAAGTTTCAACGCGCCGGGCGAATTCACCGAGATCACCGATGTTTCGGTCAGGCCGTAGCCTTCGTAAATCGGCATAGCCACGGCGGCGAACCATTCGGCCAGGTCACGCCCGAGCGGAGCCCCGCCTGAAAGCGGCACCAACAGGGCGCCTCCGAAGCCGGCGCGGATCTTGGAAAATACCAACCGGTCGGCAAGCTTCCACGCCGGCGAAGCCGGCCGCCTTCCGGCCAGAATTTCAGCCGTGTGCGCCCGGCCGGTGCGCAGCGCCCACTGAAAGATTGCGTGCTTCAGTCCGTGCGCGGCGGTGAGTTCGGCCTGCTGCCGCGCTTTCTCATACATTCGCGGAACGCCGACCGCTATGGTGGGGCGGATTTCCTTGAACACCGCCGGCAATTCCTCGATGCTGCAATAGGCGATGCGCACGCCGCGGTAAAACATCGTGTAATCCACAATGCGCGCAGTGATATGCGAGAGCGGCAGGAATGAGATAGTGCGCTCGTCTCCGCCCAGCGGAAAATGCCCGGTTGCCACCGAGATGTTCGAGGCAAAATTCCCGTGCGTCAGGACCACGCCCTTCGGCGTGCCGGTGGTGCCCGAAGTGTAAATAATGGTGGCGAGGTCTTCGGGCCTGACCGCGCCCGCAGCAGCCTCGAATTGCGCTGAATCAGGCGCGGCGCCCAGCAGGCTCGACATGCGGATTGTGCCGGGCTCGTCGATTTCATCCATTACGACAACGCGCTCGAGCGCTGTCCCCTGGCGAACGCCTTCCATTTTGCCAAGTTGCTGCGCGCTCGAGACGAAAGCGACGCGCGCCCCTGAATCGCGCAGAATGAACCCAGCCTGTTCAGCCGTTAACGTGGGATAGATCGGCACATCGACGATTCCGCGCGCCATGCAGGCAAAATCGGCAATCGCCCATTCCGGGCGATTTTCGCTGAGGATGGCAACGCGGTCGCCCTTGTTGATGCCCCATTGACCGAGCGCCGCCGCCAATGACGTCACCTGCCGAAAAAAGTCGCGGCCTGCAATGCCAGCCCAGCGGCCCTGGCGTTTGTGGCAGACAATCTCGATCGCGGCTCGCCCGGCGGCGATGCGCAGCACGTCATTGATTGTGCGAAGCTCTGCGTCCATGAGCTACTCAGCCGGCGGCCGGTTCTCCATGCCTTTCAGGATTACATTCATGACCGCGTCGGCAGCGCCAGCCAGCGAGTATTGATGTTCGCTCAGCATCCACGAGGTCACCATCTCGTCGATGGCCCCAAAAAAGCAGTTGGCCGCAATTTTGTCGGAGATGTCAGGACGAAAGCGGCCCGCCGATTGGGCTTCGCGGACCAGCGAGCGGATCAGGTCGAAATACTCGACCAGCCGCGTGCGCGAGAACTGCGCGAGGAAGCGCGCGCTCTGCCGCAACTCCGTCTGGAACACGAGCGCCAGGTCGCGATTGCCGCCCAACGTCTCCAGGTGCAACTGGCAGAGCCGGCTCAGGCGCTGTTCCGGCGGCATCGCGGCGTCGCTCACCGCCGCTCGCGCGCGCTCCAGGAAGGCAGCAAAGGCAGAGTCGATTGCCGCCATCAGGATCTGTTCCTTGTTCTTGAAGTAAAGGTAGATGGTGCCGTCGGCCACGCCGGCGCGCTCGGCAATTTCAGAAACGCGCGCCTGGAAAAATCCTTTTTCGGCGATGACCGAGATGGCGGCATCGAGGATGCGCTGGTGCTTTTCGCCCCGGGCGATCGGCCTGCTGACGCGGGTTTTTAGGGCTTCAGCCATCGCGACCGCTGCTGTCGGCCTTTGAATGTAGATGCCGGATTCGCTTACGGCAATAGCGAAATGTGGTGCAGCGGGACCCGCTGGCCGCGGCCTTGGGCCGCCGGGTGGCTGTGCTCGTCTGCTATAAACGAGCTTCTGGAGCCGCTTTGAACGCTGGTCAAGCAAGTGAAAGCCGGCTGGTCATGACACCCGCGCGGCAAAAGTGGCTGTTCGCGGCCGCCTGCGCGGGCATCTTCGCCTTCGGCATCGCGATCGGCTTCCTCGGGCCGTTATTTCCTTTCCCGACTTTTCAAGCCTGGCTGCACGGCGATAGCGCTCGCCAGGGTAGCCTTTCCAGCATCCTGTACGTCGGGCTGGTACTGGCCACGCCGTTTGTTGGACCGGTCATAGATCGTTTCGGCAACAAGCTCGTGCTGGTCACATCGGCGCTCATCGTGGCCGCCTCGCTGCTCAGCTTTGCTTTTCTTTCATCGTTTGACCAGGCGCTTGTGGCCGCCGCAGTGCTGGGCTTCGGCGGCGGCGGCCTGAACATTTCTTCCAACGCTCTCACTGCCGATGTGTTCGGCGATCAGCGCGGCCCGTATCTCAATTACCTCGGCATTTTTTTCGGTATCGGGGGGTTGTTTGTGCCTACTCTGGTGCTGCTGGGGTCGCGCCTATCAACCGCCGCCATCATCTACGGCGCAGCCGCACTGCCCTTGATTTTTGCCGTGGCATTTGCAGTCACAACCTTTCCCGCCGCTCACCACGCGCAGGGATTCAGTGCGCGGCAGGCGCTGCGGGTGGCGCGCTACCCCGGCGTGATGCTGTTTGCCTTTCTGTTGTTCTTTGAATCAGGCGCTGAAGCCACGCTGCAGTTGTGGAACCCCACGTTCGCGCACTACCTGGGCGCCGGATCAGCCAATTCATCATGGGCCGCCGAGGCCTACCTGGCGTGCGTGATGCTCGGCCGCATCTTTGCTGCGCGCCTGCTGCGCAAGATCACGAAGCTGCAGTTGCTGCTGGCCTGCTCGGCGGCCGGAGCGGCGGCGTGCCTGTTGCTGGCCTTCGCTCCTTCTTTTGTCGTGCTGGTATTTGCTTCCGCGCTGGTCGGCCTGACCACGGCAACCATTTATCCCACCACGCTCGCGATTGTCGGCGATCGTTACCAGAGCTTTGCCGCCACCGTGTTCAGCCTGATCTTCACCATTGCGCTGGTAGGCGGCTGGGTGTTCCCCAAAGCCGCCGGAGTGCTGGCGGAA
>JAJPJZ010000212.1 GCA_021323935.1 Terriglobia bacterium
GCCAATCAGCTCGTCGCGCTCATAGCCGAACAGCTTCTCGGTCTGCGAGTTCACCAGCCGAATTTCGCCCTCAGAATCGGTGATGACGATCGAGTCAGGCGCCGACTCCAGCACCCCGCGGAACAGCAGCTCCGACTCGCTCAGGTCCTGGACCCGCGGGGAAACGATTTTGGCCGGCGTGTTCTGCATTCAGCGCCCTGTAAACCGCCTGGACGGCAACGCCTTGCGTTGCCCGGCTGTCATGTTATGACGCGTTTGCACAGCCGGCGCGGCAGAGGCCGGCTAACCACACAGGTGCATTCCGGGAATGGAAACCGAAGCATGTTTTTGGGAATTACCCGGTTTCAGCCGCTTGCACCTGCCCGAGTGCCTGGCTTGCCTGGTTTTGCGGGCTGGGGCGGCTTTCAAGACACTTTGGTTTCTGAGTACCGCAACCATCGTAACGAGCGGAAAAAGCGCTCCTCGGCTAGTTTAGTAACAGCCGGAACGCCCGCTCCGATGCTTGCTGCGGGGGGTTTTGCTCCGGCTCGTACCTCTTGTGTCAGGCCGAGGCGTGGCTCAGCCCGGCGTTCAGGCGAGGCACAAGGGTTTCTCGAGAGGCGTATGGCGCTTGGTTTCGGTTTCAATAAGGCAAAGGTGATGCAGGCCGCAGAACGCAACGTTCTGCAGGGCAAAATCGCCAATGCCATCGCGGAGTACGAAAAAGTCATTGCGCATGATCCGCGCGATCTTACGGTTCAAAATACCCTGGGCGACCTGTACGTCCGCAGCGGGCGCACCGAAGACGCGCTGACCTGCTTCCGCAAAGTCGCTGATGCTTACGCCGCCGATGGCTTCGCCATGAAAGCCATCGCCATGTACAAAAAAATCAACAAGCTCAGCCCGCACGCCGTGGAATGCATCCTGAAGCTGGGCGAGCTCTACAGCCTGCAGGGCCTGTTCAGCGATGCCCGCGCGCAATACGTCGCCGCCGCCGAACACCAGCTCTCACGCGGCGATTCGGAAGCCGCTGCCGGCGTCTATCGCAAGGCGCTCGAACTCGACCCTGAAAACGCGCACATGCAGCAGCGCCTGGCCGAGCTCTACCTCAGCAGCGGCAAGCAGGACCAGGCCGCCGAAATTTACATCATGGCGGCGCAGTCGCTGCACCTGCGCGGTCGCCACGCCGCCGCCCTCGATATTCTTGAAAAGCTGCTGAAGGTCGCGCCCAAGCATCCTGCCGCGCTCATGCTGTGCGGCAAGGTGGCAGCCGAATCCGGCAATCACGCCCGCGCGGTGCGCGCCCTCGAGCAGATTCCCGACATCAACGAGCGTCCGGAAGCCTTGCGGCAACTGGTGCGCGTCCGCCTGGCTTCAGCCGAAGTCAACGTGGCCGAACAGGATGCCGGCAAGCTGCTGGCCTCACACAACGACGCCAGCGGCGTGTTCGCCGTGGCCGATCACCTGACCCAAAACAGCGAGGCCGAACGCGGCCTCCGCCTGCTGCACGAGCTTTCAGACGAGCTGATCGCCGCCAACACTGCCGACATTACGCGGCTGCTGCAGGCCGCCACCGCCGACGGCAAGAGCAGCATTCCGGTGCTTGAGGCTGCGCTGCAACTGCACCGCCGCATCGCCGACCGCGGCTCGATTGGCGAAGTCATCGAGCTGCTGGCGCAGGTGTGCGTTGAAAATGGCCACCACAGCCGCGCTCGCGAGCTCTACACCGAACTGGTCGAGCTTGAGCCCGATAACGAAATGCACCAGCGCAACCTGGCGCAACTGCAGGCCAGGGCCGGCGAACCTAAAGCCGCTGAAGGCGCCGCAGCCGAGGCGGTTGATGCCGTTGCCCCTGCGCCGCCGCCCAATGCCAACACCGGCTACACCAGCGAAACCGCCCAGGCAGTTGAGGCCGCGCTTACCGACGCCGAGCTGTTCCAGTCTTACAATTCGCCCGCCCGCGCCATCGCGGCGCTCGAAGCAGTCCTGCCGCAGGCGCCGCGCGATGCCGGGCTGAATCATCGCCTGGCCACGCTTTACGTTCGCGCTGAGCGCTACCTCGACGCCGCCAATTGCTTTGCCGTGCTGAAAAAGGCCCATGAGGCCGAAGGCCGCAGCGAAGAAGCCGAGCAGTGCGCCGCCATGGAAGAAAAGTATCGCCAGCGCGGCGGCGCGGCCGATACCCGGCCGGCCGCGAACACGCCCTCGGCTGCGCAACCCAAGCCCCAGCCGGCCCCAGCCGGCGCCGTCCCCGAATTTGATCTTGCTCCGTCAGTCCCGGCCGAGGCCGCCGGTTTTGATCAGCCGGCGCCTGCCGCAGCCGGAGCTCAACCGGAGCCCGAGGCTGCCGCGCAGCCTGCCCGCCGTTCGGAGTGGGACGAGATGGCGGTCGTGGATGAGGAAGATCCCGACGCCGGGAGCGCCTCGACCGCTGCCGCTTCAGAATCGGCTGACCCGTTCGCAGCAGCCCTCGATGAAGCCCGCTTTTACCTGCAGCACGGCCTCCACGCTGAAGCCGAAACCGCGCTTCGCCAGGCTGAAGACCTGCGGCCCGGCGCCATCGAGGTCGCCCAGTTGCGCGCGCAGTTCCTGCTGGGCGATCACCCCGAGGCCCCGCTGCCTGAAATCCAGGTCAGCCAGCGCGACGAAGAATTCGAACCCGCGCCCGCTGTCTCGCTAAGTGTGGCGCCCGCCGCCGAACTCCACAGCCAGCCGCCGGCCGAGCTCGAAGCGGCGAGCGCCGCGCCCGCCGCCGCGGATGATGACTTATTCGATCTCGCGTGGGAGCTTGATTCTGCCCTGCCTGAAGATTTTGGCCTCCAGCAGTCTCAACCCGCAGCGCAGCCCCCGCCGAGCGTTCCTGCGCCGGCTGCACGTGCTGCGGTTGACCCGCGGGCCGCTCTTGAAGATGAGCCCGGCGTGGCGCTCACGCCTGCTGCGCGCGCGCCGGAGCACGAAGTTGGTGTTGCCCTCGCTCCCCGCCGCGCCCGCAGGCCGCAAGCGCCTGCGGCCGAGCCCCATGCCGCCGCTTCAAACGGAGGCGCCGATGCAGGCCCCGCTAGGGATCCCTTCGGCGATATTTTTGAAGAGTTCCGCTCCTCCATGGAGCAGCCGGAAAGCGACCTTGAGCAGCACTACAACATGGGCATCGCGCTCAAAGACATGGGCCTGCTCGATGAAGCCGTCGGCGAGTTGCAGCGCGTCTGCAACGCGCTGGAACGCGGCGCTGAATTTGCTGACGCCGTCCAGGCCTACACCTGGCTGGCGCATTGCCTGGTCGAGCGCGGTGCTCCGCAGGCTGCGGTGCGCTGGTATAAGCGCGCGCTTTCCATCCCCTCGCTTGATCCTGACGCGCAGGTCGCAATCCACTATGAGCTCGGCCTCGCCTACGAAAAGGCAGGCGTTCGCGCCGACGCTCTGGAACACTTCATGGAGGCTTACGGCAGCAACATCGATTACCGCGATGTTGCTGAGCGAATTGAGGCCCTGAGAGGGTAGAATCCTGATAAATGGGTTCCCCTCCACAGTCGCCGGCGCACCAGCCAACCGTGCGCCCCAACCCCGATGAACCTTTACCTGCCGAATCCCGCCAGCCTTCAAAGCCGAGCGCGCAGCTTGCGCCCAACGGACACATCAGCGTGAGCTCAACGTCACTGCCTACGAATCCGGCTGCCGCTTTGCCGGCAGCTCCGCCGCAACGCCATGCGGCGTTCACGATCGCCTTCGTCGTGCTCGCGTTTTACCTCGGATTGGTGGTCGTTATCCTGCCCTGGCGCGACGCCTGGACTGACAATTCGCTGCTCGATTCCTACCCCTTGCTCCGCACTCTCGCAACCAACAACTTCGTTCGCGGCCTGGTCAGCGGCGTAGGCGTGCTCGATGTCTGGATGGCAATCTCTGAAGCCCTCACTTATCGCAGGGCGCGAGCCGCAAACCACTGACCTGAGGGTCCCAGCCGCGGACCTAGTTCCGGCTGCTCTCCGGCGCAGCCAGGTAGCCTTCGACTGCCGCCGCCAGCATGGCGTCAATCAGCTTGTTAATGGCGGCTAAATCCGCCACCACGTAGCTGATTTCGATGGCCAGCAGGTTCTCCTCCACCATCTGCAGCACCTCCTGCCGCAGCAGGTGGCATTCTTCAATCAGCCTGAGCACCCCCTGGCCTTGCTCGCGGCGCCGCGCGCCCAACTGGTGCGCCTGCCGCAGTTCCGCCGGGCTGGCGGGCGCAACCCCGGCGGCCAGCCGCTCTCCCAGCCATTGCGCAAAGCGCGGCACATCGATGGCCATTTCTGCGCTGCCTGCCGGCTGGTTCGCGGTGCCCAATCTGCGCACCGCCTCCGCCCAGCGCCCGCTGATCTCGCGAGTGTGCTGCGCCAGCAACTGCGGAGCGCGCTGCGCCGCCACCGGCTGGTGCGTCCGCGGGCTGCTCAACATGGTCGTAATGGTCTGCAGCAACTGCTCAATGCCCGCCGGCTTCACCACGTAACCATCCACCTGCTTGCGGATTGCCTCCAGCGCCGTATCGAACGCCGGGTAGCCGGTCAGGATCAGGGTCACGGCCAGCGGCTGGGTGCGCCGCATCGCGCTCACGATCGTGAACCCGTCGCCCGGCTGGCCCACATTCAGGTCGGCCAGCAGGACATCGAACTTCTGCTGCTGGATCGCACTCAGCGCCTCAGGCACCGTGCCTGCCACTTCCACTTCAAAGCCGTGCATCTCCAGGATGCGCGGCATGGTCTGTCGAATGCTCTCCTCGTCATCGACAAAAAGGATACGGGCTCGGCGTGTGCCACGGTCACCCAAGGCTGCTCATCCCCAATGCTGAGTGTTACTGCGGGGTGCAAGGAGTGCCTGCGCTACCGCGCGCCCGTTCCACGCCGGGTGCTCGGTTTCAACCAGGCTTTGCACGCCGTTCGCCGCCGCGCCAATGGAAGGTTTTCTTGCGCAACGCCAAACATAAGATAGATGGATTAAGGCGAATTAAGGTTGCTGAATTTCGCGCTTCGCGCCTGCTGCCAGATGGTCCGCACTCCCTGCGACGCCGAATCCCGCGCTTCGCCGCGCCAACCGTCAACTCACGTCCGCTGCCGCCGGCGAAATCCGTCAGCCACGCCGGCTCCTGTTACATTAGAGCTTTCAAACTGCATGGCAAAAGAAGGCATAACCCCGCGCGCCAAAGATTACGCGCAGTGGTATCTCGATATCGTTCGCGGCGCTGACCTGGCCGACTACGCTGAAGTGGTGCGCGGCTGCATCGTCTTCAAGCCCACCGGCTACGCGCTGTGGGAGGCCATTCAGCGCGGCCTCGATTCGCGCATCAAGGCCACCGGCCACGTCAATGCGTATTTCCCGCTGCTTATCCCCAAGAGCTTCCTGATGAAGGAAGCCGAGCACGTGGAAGGCTTCGCGCCTGAAGTCGCTGAAGTCACGCACGCCGGCGGTGAAAAGCTGGCCGAGCCTTACGTGATCCGGCCGACTTCGGAAGCCATCATCGGCTATTTTTATGCCAAGTGGGTGCGCTCGTGGCGCGACCTGCCGCTGCTCATCAATCAGTGGGCCAACGTCATGCGCTGGGAGCTGCGCACGCGCCCCTTCCTGCGCACCACCGAATTCCTCTGGCAGGAGGGACACACCGTCCACGTCGATCATGACGACGCCGAGCGCGAAACCCTCATGATCCTGAAAGACGTGTACGCCGATTTCGTCGAAAAAGAGATGGCCTTGCCCGTCATCCAGGGTCTGAAGACCGACAAGGAAAAGTTCGCCGGCGCCCTGCGCACCTACGCAATCGAAGCCATGATGCAGGATGGCCGCGCCCTGCAATCGGGCACCAGCCATAACCTGGGGCAGAATTTTGCCAAGGCCTTCGGCATTCAATACGCCGACAAGAACAACCAGATGCAGTTTGCCTGGACCACGAGCTGGGGCGTCTCCACCCGCCTGATCGGCGCGCTCATCATGGCCCACTCTGATGATGACGGGCTGGTGGTGCCGCCTCGGCTGGCCCCCATCCAGGTGGTGGTGGTGCCGATTTTCAAGAGCGACACCGAACGCGCTTCCGTCATGAGCGCAGTTGACGCGATCACCGCCGACTGGCGCAATCGCGGCATCCGCTTCCATATCGATACTCGCGACCACGTCACGCCCGGCTTCAAGTTCAACGAATGGGAGCTGAAAGGCGTGCCCTTGCGGGTTGAGCTCGGGCCGAAGGACGTGGAGAAGAAAAGCGTCGCCATCGCCGCCCGCATCTCGCTCGAAGAGCCCGCGGCCGCCTCCGCCGATGAAGCCGCTGCCAAAAAGAAGCCGAAGAGCTTCGTTCCGCAGCAGGGCCTCACCGAACACATCATCAGCCTGCTCGGGCAGCTACAGCGCGCTCTCTACGACCGCGCCCGCCGCTTCCGCAACGAGCACACGCATGAAGCCTCAAACTACGACGAGCTGAAGCAGGGCATCGAAACCGGCTTCGTTCGCGCCTGGTGGGCAGGCTCACGCGAAGACGAAGAAAAAATCCAGGAAGAAACCAAGGCCACCATCCGTTGCCTGCCGCTCGACCAGCCCGGCGGCACCGGCAAGTGCGTTTACACCGGCAAAGACGCGGATAAGATCGCCATCTTCGCCAGGGCCTACTGATGTTCTGCTACTACCCGTGCCCAAATTGCGCCGGCCGCCGCCGTGATGTCGCGGCCAAGCCATGACCGATCCACGCCGCGGCCTCATCATCGTGAACACCGGCCCGGGCAAGGGCAAGACCACCGCCGCCATGGGCACAGCGCTGCGCGCCGTAGGCAACGGCATGCGCGTGCTCATGCTGCAGTTCCTGAAAGGCTCGTGGCATTATGGCGAACTCGATGCCGTGAAAGCCTTCGGCGATAAGTTCGTGATGAAGCAGATGGGTCGCGGCTTCGTGAAGGTCGGCGGCGCCGAAACCGATCCCGAGGACATCAAGATGGTGGAAGACGCCTGGCGCGAGGCCGAGCAGGCCATCATGTCAGGCGAATGGGACCTCGTGGTGCTCGATGAAATCAACTACGCCATCGGCTACGGCATGCTTGACGCCGCCAAGGTGGCCGAAACCCTCAAGCGCAAGCCTGAAATGGTGCACGTCATCCTCACCGGCCGCAACGCCCATCCCAGTATCGTAGAATTGGCCGATACCGTGACCGAAATGCGCCAGGTGAAGCATGCCTATGAAAAAGGCGTCATGGCGCAACGAGGCATTGAGTATTGACGTGGCTCAGCCTGCATTGGAACTTTGTCCGCATCGTCATCATTGCAGTCGCGGTGGCTTTGCTCATCCTGCGGCAGGCGCTGCGCATCCGCAATCGAAGGCGGCGCACCTGAATTCCGGCGAGTGACTCACCATGTCCTGGTTTAAGCGCGAATCCGCACCGCTCGATGCCCCTGGCGAAAAACGTGTGCGCACGGAAGGCCTCTGGGTCAAGTGCGACGGCTGCCGCCAGATTATCTGGAAAAAAGACCTCGACCAGAACCTGAACGTTTGCCCCACCTGCGAGCGCCACTTCCGGGTTGACGCGCAACGCCGCCTCGAGCTGCTGTTCGATGATGGCCAGTTCGAGGTCTTCGATAACGGCCTGCGCTCCACCGACCCGCTGTCGTTCGTTGACCTGAAAGCTTATCCCGACCGCCTGCGCCAGGCGCAGGCCGAAACCGGCCTTTCTGACGCCGTAATCAACGCCACCGGCAAGCTCGATGGCCGCCACATCGTCATCAGCGCAATGGCGCATAACTTCATCGGCGGCAGCATGGGCGCGGTGGTGGGCGAAGCCATCACCCGCGCGATTGAACGCGCGCTCCAGCATCGCACCCCGCTGCTGGTCGTTTCCGCCTCGGGCGGCGCTCGCATGATGGAAGGCATCGTCAGCTTGATGCAGATGGCCAAAATTTCGGCCGCCCTCGCCCGGCTCGATGACGCCAAGGTGCCTTACATCTCGCTGCTCACTGACCCGACCTACGGCGGCGTGACCGCCAGCTTTGCCATGCTGGGCGACCTGAACATCGCCGAACCGGGCGCCCTGATTGGCTTTGCCGGCCCTCGCGTGATTGAGCAGACGATTCGGCAGAAGCTGCCGGCCGGCTTCCAGCGCTCTGAGTTCCTGTTGCAAAAAGGTTTTCTGGATGCGGTGGTGCACCGCAAAGAGCTGCGGCCTTACCTGGCCCGCGCCCTGAACTTCATGGCCGCGGCCGCTTAGCTTTTACAATTCCACCATGACCTACGCCGCCGCCGTCGAGCGCCTGCTTGAGCTCGGCCACGAACTCGGCGCCCACACGCCGGCCAAGTTCTCGCTTGACCAGATGCGCGTGCTCGCCGCTGCGCTCGGCAACCCCGAGCGGCGCTTCGCGTCGGTCCTGATCGCCGGCACCAACGGCAAAGGCTCCACTGCCGCCACCCTGGCCAGCATCATGCAATGCGCCGGCTATCGCACCGGCCTCTACACCTCGCCCCACCTGGTGCGGGTGAATGAGCGCATTCGCCTCCAGGGCGAAGCCATCAGCGATGCCGAATTTGCCGAAATCTACCGCCGCATCGATGAAGTTGCCGCCGGCCTGGTGCGCCAGGGCGCGCTGCCCCAGCCGCCCAGCTTCTTCGAAATGCTCACCGCCATGGCGTTTGAGTACTTCGCCTCTGCCGGGGTTGAAATCGCGGTGCTTGAAGTCGGCATGGGCGGCCGCCTTGACGCCACCAACATCGTCGAGCCCTGCGTCTCCGTCATCACCGATATCGCTCTCGACCACCAGAAATTCCTCGGCAACACCGTCGGCGCAATCGCGCGCGAAAAAGCCGGCATCCTGCGCCGCAATGGCGTGCTGGTCACGCTCCCGCAGCACCCCGAAGCCAACGACGTCATCGGCCACACCGCGCTTGAGCTCAACGTCCGCGCCATCAGCGCTGTGCCTTACATGCCGCCGGTCTCGCCCAATTCAGAGCCTCCGCGCCTGGCCGAAAACGGCGCGCTGCAGAGTTATCCGTTGAACCTGCTTGACCGCGAATTGCTCATCGAGACGCCGCTGCTCGGGCACCATCAGTTGCGCAATGTCGCGCTGGCGCTTGCGGCATCGGTTGAGCTCAACCGGCAGGGCTTCACCATCACCGGCGATGCCATCGAGCGCGGCGCGCGCCAGGCGCAATGGCCCGGCCGCTTTCAGGTCATCCGACCAAACCAGACCGGCGCGGCCTGCGTGCTCGACGTTGCTCACAATCCCGCCGGCGCCTGGGCGTTGCGCGCCGCGCTTTCGCGCTACTTCGAAGACCGGCCGCTGGTCATGATCTTCGGCGCCATGCGCGACAAAGCCATCGCCGAAATGGCCGACATCCTTTTCCCGCTCGCCCGCCACGTCATCGCCACCCAGGCGTCGTCGCACAACCCGCGGGCGGCCGCGCCTGAAGAAATTGCCGACGCCGGCGCGCGCACCGGGGCTGAGCTGATCCAGGAGCCGAACGTGCCCGCCGCGCTCGCCCGCGCCCGCTCATTCGCCAGGCAGGAATCGAATTCGTTGATCGTGGTGACCGGCTCGATCTACATCGTGGGTGAGGCGCTCGAACTCCTCGGGCGCGGCGCCTGATGCGCGTGATCGCCGGCCGCTACCGCCGCCGGCAACTGCGCACGCTGCCCGGGCTGAAGCTGCGCCCAACTTCCGATCGCCTGCGTGAAACCCTGTTCAACGTGGTCGCCGCCGGCCCGCTGCCGCTTGAAGGGTCATGCTGGTTTGACCTGTTCGCCGGCTCCGGGGCCGTCGGCATTGAGGCGCTCAGCCGCGGCGCTGCCTTCGCCTGCTTTGTGGAATCCCACGCTGCCGCCGCACACCTCATCGCGCAGAACCTCGGGTCACTCGAGATTCGCGACAGCGAAATCATCCAGCGGCCCGCTGCTATGGCCCTCCGCCGGCTCGCCGCGCGCGGCTTGCAATGCGATTTCTGCTTCCTCGATCCGCCCTGGGCCGACTCTGCCGCCTCCGCCGAAACGCTCAC
>JAJPJZ010000278.1 GCA_021323935.1 Terriglobia bacterium
GCGCGCGCGCCTTATCTGGCCGCGGTGCCTGACGGCGTGGGCGGACTCATCTTCAACTGGCACATTGACGGCGGCTCGGCCATCCGCTTCCTCGACAAATTGTGGGCAGCGGGCATCTTCAACAACGGCCCGTTTTCCATCCATTTCACCGCCGGTCCCGACGTCGATGCCCCGCATGACGGCAAAGGCCTCGACCTCGACCATAACCCCCGGGCGCAGCAACTGGTGCGCGATTTCGAGTCGCATGGCGATGCCATCGGCAGCCACGGCGGCTGGATCCACAACTACTTCGGCACCAGCCTCGATGACAACAATGAGAGCACGTTCGCGCCCTACATCCAATGGAACGTTAACTCGCTGGAGCACGCCTCCGGCGAGCGCATGCTCGAGTATTCCGCCCCGGTCGGCAATCATCCCGAGTGGGTTACGCGCTGGCTGGAGCGCAATGGCTTCATTGCTTATTACTTCACCGGAGATTCGGGCATGGCGCCCACGCACGTTTATCGTGATGAGCACCGCGACGCCGACTCGATCTGGGCATTTCCCATCCTGCACATGGGCAAGTACGCAGCGCTCGAAGAGATGGGCTTCGACGATCTGCCCGATTCTGAAGTGCGCAATTGGCTCTTCCAGATTACCGACTTCACCGCAAACAGCCGCTCAGCTCGGCTGGTGTACACCCATCCCCTGGCCGCGGTGCGCTACCTGCAGCCGCTCGAAGCCTTCCTGCAGCACGCGCGCGAGTTGAACCAGCAAGGCAATTTCCGCTGGTACACCATGACCAGCCTGGCGGAATTTCTGAATACGCGCGAAAAAGTGGAGTGGAACATGGCGGCGCCGGTGGCCGAAGGCGGCAATGCCACGCTGATTGCTTCGATTGCCTCGCCGAAATCGCTTGAGCACTTTACCTGGATCCTGCCGCGCGGCTTGTATCGTGAGCCCAAAGTGGAACGCGGCAGCGCCACCATTCGCAACGACGGCGAAAACTGGCTGATCATCGCGGGCAACTGCCGCCGCCTGGAAGTGCGCTTCCGCAACCCTGCCACCGCGATCCAGCTCGCTAAGGATGGCGACCAATGAGGGCGCGAATCCATCGGCTCGCGCGGGTGCTGGCGATCGCGCTGGGTATGGCGGTGCTCGCGAGCCTGTCCTGCGCCGCGCAAAGCTCCTCGCCGGCTGCGCCCACCGCGCCGGTCAGTGGGGTGGCGCCGGCAAGCCCGGCCAACGCTCCCAACAGCGACGTGGCTACCCAGGGTGAGGCAGCGCCCGGAGCGGCGCCGCCCGGCGATTCGCAATCGCACGACCCGGTGTATCGTTCCGGCAAAGGCGACATTGTTCCGCAAGGTTCCAGCATTCCTGGGCTCGGCGGCGTGCCCGGCATGCTGAACGGGCCGGCGTATGTTGAAGTCGGCGGTGATGACAGCCACCTCAGCGGCCCTGACGCCGCCCCTGGCTCGTCGTGGAACGACCTGTACGTTCGCGGCGCGCTGTCCAGTACGAAAAACGTCATCAACTACGAGTTCACGCACGAAACTCGCTTCAACGATTCAGGCTGGTACTACGGCGCCGGGTGGACGCGCACGCTGTCGCAATCTCTTTATGCTGAGCTGGCGGCGGGTTCGAGCATCGGCGGCCAGACCATTCCCAGGTTGCGGCTCGACGCCATCGCTCACCTCAAGACGCTCGCGCGCAAGCAACTGGTGCTGGGTGTGGGCGTCGGATACGACAAGAGCAAGACGGTGAACAGCGCTACCCGCGGCCAGTTGAGCGGCACTTACTACTTTGACCGCTTCCCCGTCATCGCCGAGGCCGGCATGACGCTGACCCACGCCAACCCGGGCAGCATCCTGGCGCGGGCGCAATGGCTGGGCGTGACCGAAGGCCACGACAAAGAGCATTACGTCAGCTTCCGTTACGAGTTTGGCCGCGAGGGCTACGAACTGATTGAAACCAGCCCCAATACCATGCCGGCCGCCCTGTTTAATTTTCCCATCAGCAACTACTCGGTCAACTGGCGGCAGTGGATCGGCCTGAACTGGGGCGTGAATGTCTCCTTCGAGCACGAAGGCAATCCGAATTACCACCGCAATGGAGGGCTGATCGGCTTCTTTCTTGATTTTTAGTGCAGCGCGCTCCTGCCGCCCGAACCGAGCTTCTTCAGTGTTCGAGAGGCAGTCCAGAGGATGCCAACGCGCACGGGCCGCCGGCCACCTGCCATGAGCACAATGTTTTCAACCCAGGCGCCACCCAATAGCGAGGCTGCAAAGGCCCGGCTGGCACATGCCGCGGCGGTGGAGAGCGTGCGCTCCCGCGGCTGGCGCGGCGGCCTCATCCTGCGGCATCGCGCCTTCCAGCGGCTCGAGCCCAGCGCCTCCGACCTGATTGGCGGAGCCGCGGCGCTGGTCGGCCTGTCATTGTTGTGGGCGCGACTGCTCGGACCCATCGGCCAGTTCTGGCGCGCCATGTTCGCATTCTGGGCGCGGCCGCTCGGGCTTGACAGCACCATCATCATGGTGCCGCAGCAGTGGGGCGCGCACCTGCACTTCGCGCTTCCCTACCTCAGCGCACCCGCCGGGCCGATTACCCCCACCATGTGGTCAGTGACGGCAGTGGCATCGGTTGTAGCGCTGATCAGCACCTACTTCATGGGCGAAGAGATGCTGCCGCTGGTTTACCTGCTTCGCGCCCTGGTGCTCATTCAATCGGGCGCACTGGTGTACTTTGCGTTCTTCTCGGCGCGCTTTCCCCACGACATTCCCAGCTACACCGTCGGCATGCTGGTGTTTGGCGTCATCCTGATTGGCCTGGTGCCCGTGATCCTGGCATTCACCTTTTACGTCTTCGATTTTTCATTCCTGAAAAAAGTCGGCCTCACCCTTATCACCATGGCGCACCTCACCTTGCTGGTGCCGCTGCAGTACCTGCTCCACATCTGGATCCTGCACCACTCCATTCTGTTCATGCCCATCCTGTATTTCGCCTTTGGGCCATTTCTCGACATCCTTGTGTTTGTCAGCCTTTATTCCTGGGGAATGAGCTGGCGCACCCGCCGCGACTACCTGCTGGCGTAATCGCGCCGGCAGTGACGCACGAGCGGCCGGTCAGGCGCCGCGCAGCATGCTCAGCCCGCCAGCGGCAACTGCAGGCGCTCACGAATGCGCTCGGCCGCCTCAAAAGCCGACTTCACGCTCGGCTCCATGGCGGCAATCGACGGGCTGTGCAACGCGAATTGCAGGCGAAGCAGCACCTGCGTCAACTCGCTTTTAATTTCGCCGGCCAGCAGCTTGCGCGCCACTTCCACTGCGGCTTCACGCTGGTGCTGGCTGCGGCGCAGCGCAATGCGAACCTCGCGCTCCACCCGCTCCACGTCGTTCAGCGCCAGGTTCACGATCATCGGCAGCGCGCCAGTCTCTTCCACCAGGGCGTCGAGGCCAGGTGATTGCAGGTCGATGGAGCTTTGATCGAGCATCAGCGTGGCCATTTCTCCCGGCGCCTTGCGCGCCAGCTTGCGTGCCGCGACAATGTTCGACGCCCATTCCACGCTTTCTGCATCGCGAAGCCGTTCGCTGAGGTTGCGGGCAAAGTCTCCCGCCTGCGACAAAGATGACAACAGCAGAATCATGCCCGCCCCTAATGCACGAAAGTAACCAACCCTGCGAACAGTGCCAATACAATGGCTTAGAACGCGCGCCGCCAGGGTGCGTGTCAAAGCCGGAACAGGTAAGGGAAGAAGAAATCGAAGTGGAACCGCAGGCGAGTGGAGCAGGTTACGTCGCCTTTGTAGCCTTACAGCCCGTATTCCTTGAGCTTGCGATACAGCGTGGTTTTGCCGATGCCGAGCATGCGCGCCGCTATCAACTTATCGCCTTTAAGCTGCTCCAGCGCCTTCAGGATTGCTTCTTTCTCCAGTTCGGCAATCGGCACAATGCGTTGCTCGCCCACAATGGCTGAAGGCGCGCCGCTCAGCGAATGAAGCGCGGAGCGCGCATTCTGCAGCGAGCTGGGCAGGTCCCCGACATGCAGCGCCGGCCCCGAGCTCATGGCGCTAGCACGCTCCAGGCAGTTCTCCAGCTCGCGGACGTTGCCCGGCCAGTCATAGCTCATCAGCAACTGCATGGCGTCTTCGCTGATGGTGTATTGCCGCCCTGAGCTCCGCGAAAGCCGTGCCAGGAAGCTGTGCGCCAGCAGCGGAATGTCTTCGCGACGCTCCCGCAGCGCCGAGATGCGCAGCGTCAGCACGTTCAGGCGGTAATACAGGTCCTTGCGGAATGTGCCCTGCTCGACGGCAAATTCCAGGTGACGATTAGTGGCAGCCAGCACGCGCACGTCGATGCGCTGGGTGTGGGTGGCGCCCACCGGGCGGATTTCCTTCTCCTGCAGCGCGCGCAGCAGCTTGGCCTGCAGCTCGAGCGGCAATTCGCCAATCTCATCCAGGAACACCGTGCCGCCGTTGGCGATTGCCAGCAGGCCGTCCTTGTTGCGCGCAGCGCCGGTGAACGCGCCCTTGGTGTAGCCAAACAGCTCCGCCTCAATCAGCGTGGGCACCAGCGACCCGCAATCCACCGGAAGGAAGGGCTTGTCGTGATGGGCGCCGGAATAGTGTATGGCGCGGGCCACCATCTCTTTTCCCGTCCCGCTTTCGCCCAGGATCAGCACCGGATGGGTGCTGTGCGCCGCCTTGGTGATAATGCGATACAGCTTCTGCATCTCGGGCGTGGCGCCCACCATGTTGGCGAAGCCCTGCACCGTGCGCAGCCGTTCGGCCGTATCGCGGCTCTCACGCCGGCTGCGCAGGCTTGCGGCCAGGTTGCCGAGCACAAGGTTCAGCTCATCAAGGTCGAAGGGCTTGGCCAAATAATCGAAGCAGCCCGCGCGCATGGCTTCAACCGCACCGTTGACTGAGGCCATGGCGCTGGCCACTACCACGCTGGTCTGGCCGCGGCGCGCTTTCACTTCGCGGACAATTTCGATGGCGGCGGCTTCTGTGCCCGCCATATCCACCAGCACGCAGTCGAAGCGCTCGGCGACCACGGCGCGCAGCCCCTCTTCGGCGTTGGCCAGCACGCGCACGCGGAAGTCGAGGCCCTCGGCAGCTTCGCGATAAGCTTCAGCCATGGCGGGTTGATTACAAATAATTAGAAGAGTGGCAGGCCGCGCGATTTCAACCGGCCGGTGTTCGGTGGCGGCGCCAGAGGCGGGCATAGAAGTGGCGAGCATTCTACTGTGTCACCTCCCAAAATGGAACTGAACCAGAGCTTTCGCTGTCGTGCCTCCGTGTCTGCCTGTTCCCAAAGCAGTCGGCTTTCCAAATCTGGAAAACACCTGTAAGTATATGATTACGCTGGCCTAAGCCAAGTTACGCGAAACAAACCAGGAAGTCGCACAACGCGCCGCCGGTTCCAATTCGGGAAACACCGCAGGTAGATTCGACGCAAGCCTAAGTAAAGCTGAGGGTTACGGCTTTCGTTCGGATTTAGGTCGAAGTGCCGGAATGGAGCTACTCGGCGGCGTGGGCTTCGTTCAGCCGCCGGCGCGAGAACAGAAAAATAGTCGCGGCCACAATCAGCGCGGCCGTAATCGCCAGCGACGGCACCAGAAACTGTGCCGGGTGGCGGAAGTAGCGCAGGATGTGCCGGCCATAGTGCGCCGCCACGGCGGCAAAAAGGCTGTAACGCACTGCCCGGCCCAGCAGCACCGTGATCACGAACTTGCGCGCGGGTTGCTGCGCCGCGCCGGCGGCCAGGAAAAACAACGACGCGGGAAATGGCGGCGGCGCCAGAGTGGCGACGGCCACTGCGCCCGCTCCCCAATGCTCCACGGCCGAAGTAATCTGCTGGGTGCGGCGCAAACCGATGCGGCGGGTAAGCCAGCCTTTGCCGGCGCGCCGGCCAAGGCGATACGTAATCCACGCCCCAATCACACCGCCCAGGGTCGCCATGCCGGCATAGTACGGCCATAAGTCGGCGTCGCGCGCGGCCAGCCATGCCGTCAGCAGATCGAGGCTGCCAAAGGTCGGGACCACCGAGCCATCAAGAATGCCGAGCGGCACCAGGCCAATGCCGCCAACCTTGCGAATGAGCGTGAACGTGGTCGAGGGCGCGCGCCGCTGCAGCGCGATCAACAAGGCCGCCGGATGTAGCGCGTGCAGAAGCACAGAATCAGTTTACCCAAGACACGCCGAGGCTCTTACGGCTGTTGCGGCGATTTTTTTTCGCCCTGCTCCGCCGAGGCAATCTGCGCCAGCAGGCGCTGCGCCAGCGGATACTGCGGATCGTTGTAGCTGATGGCCGCCAGCACATCCTGCGCCGATTTGTAATCGTGCGCCTCCATCAGCGCGCGCGCCAGGTAGTACTGCGCCGGAATCGTGGGTTCCAGCTTCAAGGCGGCGCGGAATGCGGTGACGGAGTGGGCGAAGTCGCCGGAGAGGAAATAGAACTTGCCCGCGGCCAGGTTCTGCTCGGCATCGTCAGAATCCAGCTCGGCGCGCGCGCGATACAGCGCTTTGGCGCGTTCAAACTGTTCTGCGGCCGCACCCGGCAAGTGCTTCACACCCTGCGCCACCAGCCCGATTCCGGCATTAATCTGCACGGTGCGCACCGGGTCTGCCAGCAGGTTGGTGAGTTGATCAATAAATGCCTGCCGCGCCTCAGCCGGAGGGCGGATCGAAACCGCGGCGGTGGCGCGCACCAGGGGATCGGAATCGCCCATGGCGCGGGTAACGGCGGCGTAAGCGGCGGCATCGTTGGGATATGCCGCGAGATAGCCGACAGCGTTGGCGCGTACCAGCGGCCCTCCGGCCTCATCGCCGGCAACCTGGAGCAGCGCCGGAACTGCCGATGGATCGCCCTGCCGCGCCAGGGAAAAGGCGTCGGCGCGCTGAATCAGCCGCAGCCGGCCGCCTTTTGCGGCGCCATACCACTCATTCATCTGTGCCAGCGCCCAGGTTGCGTCCTTGTCCTGGTGGCACTGGTTGCACGCGTTGGGAATGCCGTGGTTCAGCGTGTTCTCCGGGGCCGGGACGCTCATGGAGTGGTCGCGAATTTCAGCTTTGATGCTCAGCACGGTGCGTGGCATGTGGCACTCGACGCATGAACTGCCGGCGCTGGCGGCGGTGTGGTGAGTGTGCGCGCTCACGTTGTTCCCGATGGCGGCATGGCACCCGGTACACAGCGCGTTGTTTGCAGGCCTGAGCTGCGGATTTAAATCCACGTTGGTGTTGTGCGGCCGCGAGTGGCACGTGATGCAGGTGGCTCCGCCTTTCAGGAAGCACTGGCTCTGCCACAGCCCGAAGGCGTCGTTTGAAAACCTGCGCGTGCGCCCGTCAGGCCAATACGCCGGATCTTCCTTATCCGGCAGGCGGTACTGCATGACCGGCATAAAGTAGTCGAAGTAGTTCTCGCCGGCGCGGAAGCCGTCAACATAGATATCGCGGAAGGAGTGGCACTGTGCGCAAACCATGCTGGCGCGCACCGGGCCGAGGCGCCTGAAGCTGACGATGGTGGCATCCACGATGGCGCGCGTGGCGTCATCCATCACCGGCGCCTCTTTGGCCCAGGCCACGTGCTCGCTGCCGGGGCCGTGGCAGCGCTCGCAGCTAATGCCGAAATTCTGCCAGGTGGTGTGGTAGGTGTCGTCGGCGAGGGCGAAGTGCTTTTCTTCGCCACTGACGTGGCAGGAGTAACAGGTCTTGTTCCAAAGCTGGATCTGTACTCCCGGCGCCTCTTCGGGGTCGTTGATGTCGGCGTTATGGAACCACTGCTTGCGGACGTTGTCCCAGGTGGCGGGAACCAGGATGATGCGCCCGTCGGGCAGCGTGGTCAGGTAATGCTGGATGCGGCGATTGCCCAGCGTGTACTGGATCTTGTGCTTCCACGGCGTGCCGCGCAGATAGCTTTCAGTAATGAAATAGTTGTTGCCCTGCTTTTCCAGCTCATACGGGAGGCCGCGCAGTTCAATCTTGCCGCGCGAAAAATCGCCTACCACGCCCTGCGGGGTGGCGGGCTGCACCATCTTGCTGTGGCGGGAGCCGAGCCATTCGTGGGTGACGTCAGCGTGGCAGCCGGCGCAAGCTTCAGCGCCCACAAAATGCGGCGAGTCAGAATTTTCCTGGCGTGAGTTGCCGCGCGGAGCGATGACTGTGGCGAGAAGCAGCAGCCCGAGCGTGCCCAGCGCCCGCGCTGCGCCTGTGCTGAGCACACGCCCCAGAGATAAAGATCGCCCAGCAGCAGCCATCGTGGAATGAGCCGTATCATAGCGCATTTGCGGCGGTTTTCAGCCGGGGTTCCGGCACATTCGGCCAAGTTCTGAACCAGCGCCGCAGCGTTGCAATGTGCGGCGAGGCGGCGTGAATTTGACGCCGTGACGCGCGCTCCCGTAGCCTGATGAGTTCGGATGAAGACCTTATCGCCCACTGACCAGGGTGCTCGCACTTCAGCCCCACGCGTCATTGAAAACATCAGCGAGCTCGCCGGCAACACGCCGATGCTCCACCTGCGCCGCATCGCTCCTGAGGGCGCCGCTGAAATTTACGCCAAGCTGGAAAATTCCAATCCCGGCGGCAGCATTAAAGACCGCGCTGCGCTCGGAATGATTGAAGAGGCGGAGCGCAGCGGCAAGCTGCGCCCCGGCGGCACGATTCTTGAGGCCACCGCCGGCAACACCGGAATCGGCCTGGCGCTGATCGGCGGAGCCCGCGGCTACAAAGTGACGGTGTGCGTGCCGGAGCAGTTTTCCGAGGAAAAAGTGATGATCATGCGGGCCCTCGGCGCCGAGGTCATCA
>JAJPJZ010000262.1 GCA_021323935.1 Terriglobia bacterium
AAATTCGCTTCCGCCCCGGGCAGGCGGTGCTGACGCAAAAGGCCAAGGAAGCGCTCGATGACCTGGCGCAGAACCTGGGCGACCAGCGCGGCTACATCATTCAGGTGCAGGGCTTCTCGTCAGGGCGCGGCATGGCAGCGGTGCAGAACTCGCAGCGCATGGCTGAAGCTGCGGTGCGCTACCTGGTGATCAACCACAACATTCCGGTGTACCGCATTTACACGCTGGGCCTGGGCAATGCTCCGGTGCAGGCAACGAACACCAGCAGCCGTGAAGGCGTGGTCCACCACACCACCGGCGGGCGAGTTGAAGTGAGCCTGCTGAAGAACGAAGGCCTGGCCACGCTGCAGGCATCTTCGGCGCCGGCGTCGAGCGCGGCCCCGAATCCCGCTCCTAACGCTGCTCCGGCCGCTAATGGCAGCCAGGCGCCGATGCCGCAGGCCGACCAGAACAACGGCCAGGCTCCTCCTGCCGGCTCGACGCAGCCGAACCAGCAGAAGCCGCCGCGGCAGTAACGCACGAATCGGTTGTTCCCGCAACGCGCTCGGAATCCAAGAGGGTTCCGAGCGCTTTTATTTTGCGCGCCGATCGTCCGGTGTGAATGCGCGCGCTATTACGCATGGCGCTTGCAACCCAACTAGCGGCAGGCCTGCGCCGGCGGCACTGCGACCGCCTGAAGCGGCTGCGCGCCGGAGCCCTGCAGCACACTATTCACTTTAGGGATTGTGCCGGCATTGAGTTCGCGCCATTCGCCCTGGCGCGCGGCAAGGTCCTGGCAAAGCGCGTTGACCGAATCGCGCAGGGTCGTGCTGGGCGCCGCGTCGCTCTGGTCAAGCGATGAATCAATGCGCGCCAGTTCGCGGTTCACCGGGCCAAAGCCCAGGTGGTCCCGGCTGCCGTTGGCGATCTCGCCGACCGTGTTGGCAAAATCTGAAATCGCCTTCACAGCGTCTGGCGAGGCGTGCGAAGTGACCAACGCGGCCTTGCGATCGGCTGCAGCCTGCGAGAGCGCGTGGGCATCGCGGAAGAGCTGCGCGCTTGCGCCCATCAACTGCTCCACCTGCCGCTGCGCGCTGACCGCGGCAGCAACGTTCACCGGCGCAGCCGTAGGCCGCGGATCGGGCTTGACCGTCAGCGGCTGGCGAAAAGTTTGGCCGCTGACCGCGAGCTCAAGCGTGTACTGCCCGGGCGCGACCATCACGCCCTGCGGCTGATAGCGCGGCGTGTCTCCCACGATCGAATGATCAGCCAGCGTGTACTCGATGTATTCGGTCATGTTGCCGTAATAACTGTATTGCAGCGCCGCCGGGTGCGGATAGCGCAGGTCCCAGTTGAAGCGATTGTGGCCGGCGTTCCTGGTCAGCGAGGGCTCGGGCGCAAACCAATATTCAGGCGCGTTGGCGGGCGGGAATCTGGCTTCAGGCTGAGCGCTCGAGAACTGGCGCACGATGTTACCTTGTGCGTCACGAATCGTGAGCGTGATGTCGCCTTGCGGCGCTGCTTTCAGCGAATAATCGATGATGGCGCCTTCGGGCGGGTTCTGCCCCACGGGAGTCTCGGGCGGCAGCGGCGTGTCTTCATACGTGTCCCAGCGCATGCGCACCGCCGGCGCAGGACGAAACAGATGCGCGGCCTCATCGGCGCTTGCGGCTTCACGCAGCGGAGTTAAATCGTCGAGCACCCACAGCGAGCGCCCGAAAGTTGCGAGCACGAGGTCGTTGTCGTGGATGGCGAGGTCGCGCATCGACGTTGTCGGCAAGTTGAGCTGCAGCGATTGCCAGTGGTCGCCATCGTCAAACGAAACCCACACCGCGCTCTCGGTGCCGGCGAAAAGCAGCCCTTTGCGCACCGTGTCGGCACGAACGACGCGAGCAATTTCGTTTTGCGGCAGCGTGGACGAAATGGCCTGCCAGGTGGCGCCGTAGTCGTGAGTGCGGAAGCAGTATGGCTTGTCGTCGCCGGAGGCGTTGATCACGACGTAGGCTGTGGCAGCATCGCCGGGCGAAGGCTCAACCGACGACACCAGCGCGCGCTGCGGAATTCCCGCAGGCGTAACGTTTGCCCAATGCTTGCCGCCATCCTGCGTGAGCGAGACGACGCCGGTGGAGGCGCCAGTCCAGATCACGCTTGGCTGCAGGCGCGAAACCGCAAGCTCGACAAGGGTGCCGGTAGGCCGGCGCGGCGCCTGCTGCGCCTGGTCGCGCGTGGCGGTGCGCGTGGTATCCGGGCGAACCGTCAAGTCATCACTGATGACCTGCCAGTTGGCTCCGCCGTCATTGGTCTTCAGCACTTTTTGCGCGCCCATGTAGAGCGTTTTTGCGTCAGGCGACCACGCCAGCGGCGGCATGTTGGTGGTGCGCCAGTCGCCCGAGCGCACAAATAATGGCGTCACTGTGCCGGTGACGCGATCGACTTTTTGCACCGAGCCATACCAGCCGTCGTTGTAAATGAGGTTTGGGTTTTTTGGATCAGGCAGGATGAAGCTGAATTCCATTGCCGATGGCGAAA
>JAJPJZ010000300.1 GCA_021323935.1 Terriglobia bacterium
AGTTCGCTCAAGAAGCGGCTGTGGTTTTCGCGCGCGAAGCTGACCGCTGAACTGGACATTGGCTCGCCTCCAATAGGCCAGTATAAAGCGGCGCCGCCGCGTGCGGTGCTCAGCCCCCGCGTGTGTTCCGGTTGTGAGCTTCACTTCAGGGCTACCGCCAGCGTGTCGTGATGCGTGCTGATGTAACGGCGCAGGTAGGGGCCAATCTGCGCGGCGGATTCGAAGCCGGCGGCTTGCGCGGCGGCATCCTGCTGCTGCGGAGTGAGGCCGGCGCTCTCGGCGTAATGCTTCAGGTCTCGGAAGACGCCAATCGTAAACAGGTCCCAGGGGGCGCCGGAGTCGCGCATGAAGATGAAATTTTCGGGCTGGTGGACGCCGCGCGCGTAGGCGTTCTCCATTTCGCGCTCATGATAAAGATTGGCGAGCTGGCCAGGCAGCGCAATGAACATTTCCACATGAAAGAAGCCGCCGGCGAACGCGTTGCGCAAATCGGCAATCGCAGGCCCGGTGCAATAGAGGTCTTCATGCCAGGTGATGTCGTCGCGGATCTTGCCGGCCAGCGCCTGCTCCGTTCGCATTCGGCGCGTAGTGCGATCAGGCGCGTAGAACTCAGCGTAGCTGCCCATCGGCTGCAGGATCATCAGGTCCCAGCGATCGCCCTGGCTGTGGCGGACCCAGAGCGGGGCAGGGTCGCCGACGGAGGCTGAGGCCGCAAACTTTGATTTATACAGCTCGATAAGTTCCGTCAGCTTGCCAGGCGCCGCCTGCACCAGCGACACGCGGTAAAGATAGTTGCCGGCCCTTGGCGTAGGCCGCGCCTGGCCGGCAGGCTGTGCGGCACTCAGAGCAGCAGCGAATGCGATGGCGACGGGCAGGAGCTTGCGCATAGTTTCCTCCGGCAGCGGGCAGCGTATCAAATACATCTAGGTGTGCGGTTCTTGAGGCGGAGCGTGCCGCTCGATCTGCTGCAGCAGGCGCGGGTTACCGAATTGCGCCGCGAAGCCGGCATGCTCGCGGGCCCGCGCGAAATCGCCTTCGGCAAGATAAATTTCGCCGATGGCAATGTGAGCTTCGGCTAAGCCGGGCTTCAGTTCCAGGGCGCGCAGCAGCTCGTGCTTGGCGGCATCCCGCAATGTGCGATGGATGCGATACAGCAGGCCGAGATGCAGGTGGCCTTCCGCCCAGTCCGGGTGCGCGGCGAGCGCGGCTTTTTGCTCGGCGATGTGGCGCTCGGTTTCTGAATCGAGCATCCGGTCGATGACGTCGCGCGCAAAATGATTGTCACTCATGCGGCGTTCGGAGCAAACCTTTCAGGCGAGAACGCGCTGATCGAGCACTCCGGCTTCTCGCCGGTGATGAGCTGCGCCATGACGCGCGCCGTGATTGGGGCCAGCAGTATGCCGTTGCGAAAATGCGCAGTGGCAATGAAGCTGCCCGGCAAGCCCCACGGGCCAAGTACCGGCAATGTGTCGGCGGTTGCGGGGCGAAGGCCTGCCCAGGCTTCGTTCATGCGAAGCTCGCCGATTTCAGGAACCAGGTTGGCGGCGCATTGATGCAGCCGTTGGATGGCAGCTGGGTCGACGCGCTTGTCGTACCCGGCATCTTCTACGGTTGCGCCAATGATGATCCGGCCGTCGCTGCGCGGAACCAGGTAAACATCATGGCCCCGAACGGCGTGGGTCAGCAGGCTGCGGTTCGAGGTGACGACCGTGAGCGCGTGGCCCTTGCGCGGAACCACCGGCAGGGAGAAGGGCGCGAACTGACCCGCCCACGCGCCGGCACAGTTCACGACGATGGGCGCGCGAAGCCCGGTGCGGCTGGTTCGAACTCCAGCAGCGCGGCCGCCCTGTTCGATCAATGAAGTGGCCTCGGCGCCGGTGGATACATCAATTTGGCGGTGTCGGGCAGTCTTCAGCAGTGCTTGCGCGAGCGCGCGATTGTCGATCGTTTCCTCGGGCGTGAGCACCACGCGGCCAGGCTTTCCGCCTGACATCGCAATGTAAGACACTGCAGGCTCGAGAGCAGCCAGCGCGTCCGAGGTAAGTTCGCGGAATGAGCAGGCCGGGGCTCCGCCCGCGGCAAAAAAAGAGATTGTTCCTTCGCGTCTGAAATCGACGCGCATGCCGGAAGCGTCTTCAACTTCGCGAACGAATTCAGGGTAAATTTTCGCGCTGGCCAGCTTCAGCGAATCAAGTTGGTGGTGGCCCTCGTGGTCGCCATAGGCGAGCATGCCGGCGGCTGCGTGCGTCGATTCACGCCCGGGTTCGCCGCGCTCCACAAGATGGACGCGCATGCCGCGCTTGCTGAGTTCGTTACCCAGGGAGAGGCCCACCACGCCCGCGCCCACAATAATCGCGTCCCAGGTTTTCACCCAGCCATTGTACTGGCCCGGCTATTCAGGCTTTGGCGTGTCGGAGCGGCGATCGGGCGTGCTGACGGTGGTGACTGCAGCCTGATTGGTGGCCGGAGGCGAAACCAATTTTGAGAACACTACCAGGCGCTCCGGCGCGGGCCCGATGTAATACGTGGGATAACAGGTGATGAGCGTGAGCCGCGCGTCGGGCGTCTGCTGGATCACGGAGATGTCGTTCGGGTCGGTGACTTTTTTGCCGGTAACTTCGTAGGTGTAAGTGGTGCCGCCGCGCTGCAACTGAATGAGGTCACCCTTGCCAAGTTCCACGATATGGCGGAAGAAAGTGTCGCGATGAGCGCTGATCACGACGTTGCCCTGCTCGCCCGGATACGCGCTGCTGCGAATGTGCCCGGGGCCGCGCATCAGCGCTTGCGCAGAAGTGCCTTCAACCACGATGGCATCGACGTTAATCTTCGGGATGGTGATGCGGACCAGAGTGTCGCCCGCGGAATTGCTTGCAGGTACAACACCCGCCGCCGGCGCGCTGTTCTGCGCCGACCACTGCTCGGCAAGTTGGCGCTGGCTGTGGAGCATCAGCGCGTATTCGGAGCCAACGTAGAGCAGGACCACAAAGCCGGCAGTAATGAGCGCATAAGGCAGCGCCGCGCGCACGTCACCGCGACCCGCGAATGCTTTTGCGCGCCCGAAATAGCTGCCCACGTGCTGGCCCAAGGTACTCCGCACAGCTTTCCCCTCGCAAAGTAAGATGCACGATCAATGCGCGCCAGGAAAGCAAATCGAGAGTAGCGGGCCGGCAGGCACTTGCCGGCTGAACCAGAGATGCAGCAGGCCTGGGTGGTCAGCGTGTGCGCATGGCGGAAAACAGGCCTCCCACCAGGACGCCAAAGCCGATGACGGAGAGCAGGGGCAGGGGGCTGCCGCCGCTCGGCAAAACTACATTTGAAAACGCCAGTTGCGGCGCGGGGTTCACGATGGTGAACTTCACGGTTGCGGCGGCGCCTGCCACGGGCACTCCGTTGGCGTCCACCAACCTTACCGTGACGGTATGCACGCCGGGCGTCAGGCCGGTAAAATCCTGCGAGGTTTGCGCGGTCGTGACCGGGTCCTGATTGTCGAGCTGCACCTGGAAGTTGGGTGAGCCGGCCTGCACGATTGTGGGATTGGTGAGCTGGTACTGAACGGAAACAAACGTCTGCGCCAGTTTGGCCCCCGCGGGCGGCTGGCTGATCTGCAGCAAAGCATCGGAAGCCGTGCCGTTTTGGCCGTTCCCTTGCGCGCGCGCCGGGGTCGCAAAGGACGCTCCAAGCGCCACCACGGCCACGATGATGGCGAATTTAAGACGAAGCATGTTTTGCCCTCTTCATGGTCTGTTTCAGGTTCCACACGCCGAAAACACGTGCCGGGAACACATTTCGAGCATGCCGACACCACGCGGGCCTGCTCTGTTCAGGGGGGAACAGTATTGATTATTGCGATGCGGCCGGTTCGCGCCGTGCTGCACCCAGAGCTGGCTGTTTCGCTCGGAAATGCCTTTTCCGCAACTCTGCTTGACAGAAAGGGTTTACCCACCCAGACTGCAAGCACCAGCAGAGACACACGCTTGTTCTTGGGAGTTGCGCCATGTCTTCGCCATTCCTCGCCGCCGCCGATGTTCAGCCGCAACGCTCTTCGCCCGGCTGGATCAAGGTCCTGATGGGCATTTTGACCGCCGGCCTGCTGGCCAGCGGTTTCATGCTTTATCGTCTGCAGCAGGACGTGGCTGCGGTCCAGGCCAGGCAGGCTGCCGCTGATGCCCGCCTGCAGGACCAGCTCGCCGCCACCCGCGCCGACCTGAAATCAAGCACGTCAGCGCTGGCCGCGCAGCTTGGCATGACGCAGAAGCAACTGGACCAGCGGGCTGCCGCCTTGCGGCGTGAACAGCAAGCCGCGGAAGAACGCATCGCCTCAGAGCAGAAGCAGCAGATCACCGCAGTCTCGGGCGAGGTGGCCGGAGTCAAAGGCCAGGTGGGCGACGTTAAGACCGAGGCCGACACGACAAAATCAGAGCTGGACGCGACGCGAGCAAAACTGGAGCGCACCATCGGCGACCTGAACGTGCAGAGCGGCCTGGTGGCGCACACGCGAGACGATCTTGAGGTGCTGAAGCACAAGGGCGACCGCAACTACTACGAGTTCACGCTGGCCAAGAGCAAGCGGCCCACGCCGGTCGGGACCGTAAGCCTGCAGTTGCGCAAGACTGACGCCAAACATGGCAAGTTCACGCTTGACGTGGTCTCCGACGATCACACCATCACTAAGAAAGACAAGAACCTGTTCGAGCCGCTGCAGTTTTACTCAGGCAAGGACCGCAACCTGTTTGAGATTGTGGTCTTCACCATGGGGAAGGACAGCATTACCGGTTACCTGAGCACGCCGAAGTCGGCGCCTGCGCCGATTGAAGTGGGCAAAAGCTCAGGAATGTAGGCGGCTACTTCGCCGCGCCGGCGTTGCGGTTTTCAGCCAGCTCAAATGGCGGCCGGTCGTAGGGTACAACTCTCAGCACCAGCGACTGGCGCGAATCAAAGGCATCTTTGGTTACGTCGAAGCCAAATACTGCCGAGCCGGAAATGCGCTGGCCCGGAGCAATTTTGGTTTCAGGCATGATGGGGTTTTCGGTGTGCGGCGCCAGCGCCGGAAAAGCCTTCACATAGCGCGGGTAATCGACTGCCGAAAGCGGGTGGTCATCGGTCATCTGCTTGCCGCCGACGTTTGCGGTGGCCTCAAGGTGATGCAGGTAGATGACCTTGTCGGTGGTGTTGGTCAAATTAAACTGCAGCGCCACGATGACGCTGTTCTCGCCTGAGGACACGGAGAACACGTCGGTAATGCCGCCCTGGGCGACCGGTTTCGACCTCCCAAAATAGCTGAAAGCGGCGACCACAATGGCGACCGCCACGATGCCGATCACAATTACCGGCGCCGGCGGCAAAGTCCACTTGGCCTTATCCATTTCTTCGGTGATGGGAATGTGGCCGGCGTCGGGAGGCGCAGGCGGCGCTGGTTTCGTCGGCGCGGGAGGCGTGGGTTTCGGCTGTTCAGCCATGGCGCACACATTCTAAGCTTTCCGGCTGAATGGCTGCATTGTTGCGCCAGGCGGTGGCCTGCCCAGTTCATCTCAGCGAACGCGCAGCGTGAGATCGTTTACCACTGGCGCTTCATGGCGCGGGCAAAATCGTCGGTGCTGCGGGTATTGAGCACGT
Source organism: Terriglobia bacterium (assembly GCA_021323935.1). GTDB lineage: Bacteria > Acidobacteriota > Terriglobia > Terriglobales > Acidobacteriaceae > JAFAIN01. Next base: position 5,614 of record JAJPJZ010000300.1, read on the forward strand.
CTGCTTTTGTGAGCCAGGCGCGGCGCAGTTGCAGCACTCCATAGCGGATCTTTTCCATGTGCGAAGTGTGATGGGCATCGGTGTTGATCACGATTTTTACGCCGTGCTCGCGCGCCAGACGCAAGTGGCGGTCACAGAGGTCGAGCCGGTCGGGATAGGCGTTGTGTTCCATGGCCACGTGGTGCCGCGCTGCGGCGCGCAGCACCGCATCGATGTCAAAGGCGTAGGCATCGCGGCGCAGGAGAATGCGGCCCGTGGGGTGGCCGAGAAAGCTGATGTGCGAGTTTTCAAGCGCGCGCAGCAGGCGGTCGGTCATCTGCTGCGGGTCCATCTGGAAATATGAGTGGACGCTGCCGATCACCAGGTCCATCTCGGCCAGCACGTCATCGCTTAAATCGAGTTGGCCGTCCTGCAGGATATCGACTTCGATGCCGGCGAAGATGCGTATGCCCTCGATGCGGTGGTTGGCAGCGCGAATTTTCCTGATGTGCTCAGCCGCGCGCCGGTCATCCAGCCCATTGGCAAATGCCAGGTTCTTGGAGTGATCGGTGATCGCCATGTATTGATAGCCGCGGGCGCGGGCGGCTTCGGCCATTTCTTCAATAGTGTTGCGGCCGTCGGTTTCGACGGTGTGCATGTGCACGTCGCCCTGGATGTCCTCAATGCGAACCAGGCTTGGAAGGCGATGTTCGGCAGCGGCTTCAATTTCGCCGCAGTTCTCGCGCAGCTCAGGCTCGATGTAATCGAGGCCGAGCCTGGCGTAGATTTCTTGCTCCGTCGCCGCCGCCACGCGCTCACCATTGTCAAGCCGAGCCAGGGCATACTCGCTCAGCGTGTAGCCCATTTTGAGAGCGCGCTGGCGCAGGGTGACGTTGTGCTGCTTTGAGCCGGTGAAGTACTGCAGCGCGGCTCCCAGCGAATCGGGCGGGAGCAGCCTGACATCAACCTGCATGCCGGTGCGCAGCTTTATGCTGACTTTGTTCTCTCCGCGCGCCAGCACCTCGATCACGCCGGCGAAGTTCACAATGCGATCGATGACCGCCTCGCGCTCGGCAAGGTTTTCATGAATCGCGCCCGTCACCAGGATGTCAAGATCGCCCACGGTTTCGCGTCCGCGGCGCAACGAACCTGCCGGCGTAATTTTCTCCACGCCCGGCATGCCGCCGATGGCAGCAAGCAGCTTCTCGGCAACGCGATCGGCTTCATCCAGGTGGAAGCGCCCTGCCACCTGGCGATACTGCTCAATCGACTTCAGAATTTTTTGTTCCTGCTTTTCGCCCATGCGCGGCAGTTCGCGAATCTTGCCTTCGCGCGCCAGCTTTTCTACTCCCGCCAGGTCGCAAACCTGGTAGGCGCTCCACAGCAGCGCAATCGTCTTTGGCCCGAGCCCCTGGATTTTCAGCAACTCGAGCATCGACGGGCGATATTTTTCCAGCAGCTCGGTGTGAACGCGCAACTTGCCCTCGCGAAACAGCTCCTGCAGGTTGGCGCACATTCCTTTGCCGATCCCGGGAATTTCCAGCAGCTTCCTGGGGTCAGCGATCAGCTCAGACACAGGCCGCGGCAGGGCTTCGAGCGCTTCAGCCGCGCGGCGATAGGAGCGGATGCGGAACGAGTCGTCGTTATTGATTTCCATCAGGTCGGCGACTTCGTAAAACACGTTCGCGATCGATCGATTGTCAAGCCTGGTCTGCGGCGGGACCGTCGTCGGAGCCTCCTGCTCCGCCATGGGCGCGGCGCCCTCAGGTGAGCGATCGGCTGGCGAGCTCCTGGATGGCATGGTTCCCAGATTCTATCCCCGACCCGGCGCGCGCCAAAAACAAACCCAGCCATTTCGGCTGGGTTGGCCTTGCGCACCGCGCGCCTTACTGCACGCGCACTACGTTTTCGGCTTGCGGGCCTTTCTGGCCCTGCACAATTTCAAACTCCACGTCGTCACCTTCGGCCAGGCTCTTGTAACCTTCCGAGGTGATCGCGCTGTAATGGACAAACACGTCCGGTCCATCGTCCCGGCCAATAAAGCCGAAACCTTTGGCGTTATTGAACCACTTCACTTTGCCTTTGATGCGAGCCACTTGCTTCTTTCCTCCGTGCTCCGCCGGCGGGGCGGACTTACCCCAGGGACAAACACTGCTGAATCCAGGGGTGCGCACGAGCGAGTGCTAGTGAGGGGCGATCGGCGCTACTGGTGAGGTTTGCTTCTGGGACTGTTGTGGCTATTTTGACGCAATCTTGCTGTAGTGTCAATACAGTAAACAGTGAAATGCGGCTGTGGACGCGCCAAACGGGGCTACCGGCGCCGCGCTTGCGCCAGCCACAAGATGCCGGCAATCGTCTTGGCGTCGGAAATCCTGCCGCTATTTACCATATTTACAGCCTGGGACAATCGGAAGAAGCGCTTGCCGATGACTTCGTCTTCCTCGGGGCGGGCCTCGCCGCGCCGCAAGCCGGCTGCAAGGTAAAGCGCCATAGTTTCATCAAGGAAGCCGGGACTGACCCAGAAGTGCAGCGCCAGCTTCCAGCGCGCCGCCGAATAGCCGGTTTCTTCTTCCAGTTCGCGTTTGGCGGCGGCCAGCGCGCTCTCACCCGGGTCAATGCGCCCGGCAGGGAACTCCCAAAGCTGGCGGCCGGCGGCATAGCGATACTGCCGCGCCAGCAACACGCGCGGCTCTGGGCCGGCCTCGGCCTGATCCACGGCCATTACGACCACCGACCCGGGATGCCGCACGACATCGCGGCGGACAACGATTCCATGCGGCTCGCGCACGCGCTCTGACGTGACGTAAAACACCGGCCCGCGATAAACCGTCCGCTTGCTCGCCACGCGCGCCGTCTTGGCCGATGAACTCCCGATTCGCTTTTGCGATTTTGAACTTGCCGCCATGACACGAATATACGGCCTGAGGCTAAACTGGGCATCCGCTGTTATGGCTTCGAAGAAGAGAAAAGCAGTGCGCAAGCCGCCGGCAATCGCGATCGTGGGCGCCGGCAGCCTGGCTTCGGCCCTGGGACGAGGGCTCAGGCAGGCGGGCTACGCGATTGCCGAGGTGGTGGTGCGCAATCGGCCCGCTTCACTGGCGCGCGGCAAGGCGCTTGCGCGCAAACTGGGCGCGCGGCTCGCGCCGCTCGGTGAGCCGCTCGAGGCAAAGCTGATCTGGTTGTGCGTGCGC
>JAJPJZ010000073.1 GCA_021323935.1 Terriglobia bacterium
ATTTACGAGCAGATCATCGCCAAGGAACGGCGCGGCGATTACCTGGGCAAGACCGTGCAGGTGATTCCGCACGTGACCAACGAAATTAAATCGGCGATGAAGAAGATTTCAGGCGACGTGGACGTCTCGATCGTCGAAATCGGCGGCACGGTGGGCGATATCGAGTCGCTGCCGTTCATCGAGGCCATTCGCCAGATGCGGCAGGAGCTGGGCCGCGAAAACACGCTGTTTGTGCACGTCACGCTGGTGCCGTGGATCGGCGCCGCGGGCGAATTGAAGACCAAGCCGACGCAGCACTCAGTCAAGGAACTGCTCAGCGTCGGCATCCAGCCTGACATCCTGCTGTGCCGCACGGATCGCTTCCTGGCGCGCGACGTCAAAGACAAGATTGCGCTGTTCTGCAACGTGGAAGAGCAGGCCGTGATCACGGCAAAAGATGTGGCCAGCGTGTACGAAGTGCCGCTGGTCTTTGCCAAGGAAAACGTCGACACGCTGGCGCTGAAATACCTCCACGTCAACGCGCCGGAGCGCGACCTGGGCCGCTGGGAAGAGCTGGTGCACCGCATCTACAATCCCCGGGACGAGGTTCGCATTGCCATCGTCGGCAAGTACGTGGAGTACGAAGACTCCTACAAGTCGCTGAAGGAAGCGCTGGTGCACGGGGCGCTCGCCCACAATCTGAAGCTGAACGTCACCTGGATTGAAGCCGAAGGCCTCGAGGGCGGCGATGTTGCCCAGCAGTTGGAAGGCTACGACGGCATCCTGGTGCCGGGCGGGTTCGGCAAGCGCGGCATCGCCGGCATGCTAGAGGCGATCCGTTACGCGCGCGAGCAAAAAGTTCCTTATTTCGGCATTTGCCTGGGAATGCAGACCGCATGCATCGAGTACGCGCGCAACGTCTGCGGCCTCAGCGACGCCAATTCCAGCGAGTTCGATCCTGCCACGCCGCATCGCGTGATCTACAAGCTGCGCGAATTGATTGGCGTGGAGGAACTCGGCGGCACCATGCGCTTGGGAGCCTGGGCCTGCAAGCTGCAGCCCAAGTCGTTTGCGCGGACCGCTTACGGGTCAGACGAGATCAGCGAGCGGCATCGCCATCGCTACGAATTCAACCGCGAATACGAGCCGCTGCTCACCGGCGCCGGCTTGCGGATCACAGGCTCAACCCCTGACGGCACCTACGTCGAGATCGTCGAGATTGAAGACCATCCCTGGTTCCTGGGCTGCCAGTTCCATCCTGAATTCAAGTCAAAGCCGCTCGAACCGCATCCGCTGTTTGCGGCGTTCATCGGCGCCTCATACCAGCACGGCCGCGCCTGGCGCGCCCTCAAGCGCGAGGAAGAACGCAACATGTTCCTGCGGCGCGAAAAAGTAAAGGCGTGAGCGAACCGGCACTGCACAGCGCCGCTGAAGCGCGCAGGACTTCAGGCATGCGCTCAGGGTTTGCCTCCCTGCTGCTCTGGATGTTGTGGCTGCTGGGGCTGCGCCTGCTCAGCTACGGGCAGTGGACGGCGTTGCGCGAACGCGCAGTGGCTTTCGTGTTGACGGCGTTTCCGCTGATCCTGGTGGTCTGCATCGTTCTGGCGGTGATCGCTGCGCGGCGACACTCCAAGTGGTGGCTGGTTTCAGCAGCGCTCAGCGCAATCCTGTGCTGGCAATGGTGGCAGGCAATTCACGTGTCCACTTAGCCGGCGCGGATATCCGCAATATGCTCCCGGCTTCGATAGAGCGTGGCAAAGCCGGCAAACAGCAGCGCAATCACGACCGCCATCATCCAGCTTGCCTCCGGACCCAGCATGCCGCCGGTCAGGCGGTACGAGCCGCTCCAGCTCGTGTTCAGCAGGCGGCCGAGGGCAAATTCGCCGGCATTGCGCCCTGACCAGAAGTACATCGCTCCCCAGTCAAACGCGGCGTGCCAGCCGATTGCAAACGCCAGCGTTCCGGTGCGGCGCACCGTGAGGCACAGGAACAAGCCGAGCAGGCTCACCGACGCCCAATCTTCCCAGCGCTCGTAAGGCTTTTGAAAATAATGCAGCGCGCCAAAGGCGAGCGAGTTGAGCACTGACGCCGGCCAGAAGCCCATGCCGTCGGCCAGCGTTCGCAACAGATAAGCGCGAAAGAAGAACTCTTCCACAAGCCCAATCACCATTGCAGCGACGATCCACAGCACGGTGAATTTCGCGAGCAGCGCCCCGGTGGTGGCCAGGCCCATTACGCGATAGCCGCCCACGGCCGCAATCAACCCGATATTCAGGCTGATGGCCGCAAAGCCCCACCCCAGGCCGCTCCACATGCGGCGGCCAACCAGCTCGCGTGCCGAGGGCCAGTAGTAATCGCGCCAGGTGCGACTCGGCGAACATCGCCGCTCGATCAGCATCATCACCAGCGTTGCCATCCCTACCGGAATCGCTGCGGAAGCGTCGTCGAGAATAAGCCGCACCGGATCGAGAAATGCTCGCGGCTGCGCGCCGGGAAAAACGGCGCGGACCAGCAGATTTTCCACTGCGAACAGCGCGAAAGTGAGTGCAAACCACAGGGCAAGACGCCATCCGGCGCGAATCGAGCCGCCGCGGTTGCGCAATATCGCCATCGGTGCAGAGCAGTTTACCCGACGCGTGGGCGGCTACACATCGGGCAGCATCTGGGATAATCTGCGGCTGATGGCCTTTCAAGTCGGCGGCGTCAGGGTTGGCTCAGGCCGCCTGTTCCTCATTGCCGGCCCGTGCGTCATTGAATCGGAAGCACACGCGCTGCACATGGCGCGGGCCATTGCCGCTGTCGCGCGCAGCGCCAACATGCCGTTCATCTTCAAGGCTTCATATGACAAGGCCAACCGCACGTCGCTGGGCAGCTTTCGCGGGCCGGGCCTGGAGCAAGGCGCGCGCATCCTCGGCCGCATTCGCGATGAAGTTGCAGTCCCGGTGCTCACCGACGTTCACGAACCGGCGCAGGCGGAGCGAATTGCCGCCGCGGTTGACGTTTTGCAGATCCCCGCATTCCTGTGCCGGCAAACCGACCTGCTGATGGCCGCCGCCAAAACCGGCAAGGCCGTCAACATAAAAAAAGGCCAGTTCGTTGCCCCGTGGGACATGCAGCACGCGGTCGAAAAAATCCGTTCTGCCGGAAATGACCGCGTCTTCCTCACCGAGCGCGGCTCTTCGTTCGGCTACAACAACCTGGTGGTCGATATGCGGTCGCTGGCCATCATGCGCCGCTTTGCGCCGGTGGTGTTCGACGGCACGCATTCAGTGCAGTTGCCGTCGGCGGGAGCTCCTGCGCGGGCGTCCGCACCAGGCGATAGTGCTTCAGAAAGCGCGAACAGCCGGCAAGCCGCAGCGCACGGCAATTCAGCGCCTGACGTGACCGCCGTTTCCGGCGGGCAGCCTGAGTTTATTCCGGTGCTCTCGCGGGCCGCCGTCGCGGCCGGAGTTGACGGAATTTTTCTTGAAGTTCATGACGATCCCGCCCAGGCGAAATCAGACGCAGCCAACGCGCTCGATTTGAAGCTGCTGCCTGACTTGCTGCGCGATTTACTCGCCATCCACAGCGCCGCCGGAAGCGCCGTCCACCCGCGCTAGCCGCGCGAGCGCCCAGCGGGCGTGCTCGGCAATTGCTGGGTCTCCGCCTGCAGCCATCTGCTGAAGCGCTGGAACAAAGCGTTGATTGCCGCTGTTGCCCATCGCGACTGCCACGTTGCGGCGCAGCCCTGAATGCTTTGCGCGCTTCACGGGCGAGCCGCGAAAGGCAGCGCGAAATTCGTCGTCGCTCATCGCGGCCAGCCACTCCAGCGCCGGATTCACCAGCTCAGGCCGCGTGCCCAGTGCGGCTGCAGCAGCGCGCGGCGACTTTGAATTCCACGGGCAAACGTCCTGGCAAATATCGCAGCCGAAGATGTGGCGCCCCACGCCTTCGCGCAGCTCTTCAGGAATCTCACCGCGCTTTTCAATCGTGAGATACGCGATGCAGCGCCGCGCATCAAGCTGGTGAGGCGCGACGAGCGCAGCCGTGGGACAGGCATCGATGCAGGCAGTGCAAGTGCCGCAACGGTCAGCAACCGCGGCGTCAGGCTCGAGCTCGAGCGAGGTGAGGATTACGCCCAGAAACAGCCACGAACCCAGCTCCTGGCTGATGATGCACGTATTTTTGCCGATCCAGCCGATGCCGGCATACTTGGCGTAAACCCGCTCCACCAGCGGGCCGGTATCGACGTAGCACCAGCTCCGGAATTCAGGATCACAAGACGAATCTTTGATCGCGGCCTCAAGCTGCCGCAGCCTCTGGAGCACGCTCTCGTGATAATCGGCGGCGCTCCAGGCGTAACGCGAAATCCATCCGCGGTCGCTCTCGGCGCATTCGACGGAATACGGATAGGCAGCGTTGTAATTCGACGCGCAAACGATGACTGACTTCGCCCAGGGCGCCGCGCGGTCGAGCGCTGCGCGTTTCAGCCGCCCATATTCATCGCGCTTCTTCAGGTATTCCATCTCGCCGGCGTGGCCGTGTTCAATCCATTGTTCAAAGTAGGCCAGCTCGGGCCGGTCTTCAGGGCGGACTCCGGCGACGCCGGCAGCATCGAAGCCGCCTTCAAGCGCGAGCCGCTTCACTGAATCAGAAGTCATCGCGTGGAGAGCCATTCCGCTGCTTCAATTGTAGCGACTGGCCTGCGACGCGGCCCCGGTCATTCGTGCCGCAGCGCGCGCATGGGATCGACGCGCATGGTGCGGCGCGCCGGCAGGTAACAGGCCGCCAGCGCAACCAGCGTGAGCACTGCCGTGACGCTGGCATAGGTGAGCGGATCGCGCGGGCTCACCGCCAGGAAGCTGCCCACAATTTTTGACGCTGCCAGCGCGAATGCCATTCCAATTGCGAGCCCGATGCCGACCAGAACTGCTCCCTGGCGCAGCACCATGGCCAGGATGGAACTTGGGGGCGCGCCCAGCGCCATGCGAATTCCGATCTCCTGCGTGCGCTGGCTGGCTGAATACGACAGCACGCCGTACACGCCCACAATCGAAAGCACCAATCCCAGCGCGCCGAGTGCGCCCGCCAGCCAGGCGCCAACCTGGAACATCAGCAGGCCATTGAGCGTATCGATGGCGCGCAACATCGGCTGCGCGTCGAACACCGGGAGGTCAGGGGCCAGCGAGCGAACCTGGCTTTCAAGCTGCGGCGCCATTGCGCCGGCATCGCCGTTAACGCGGACCAGCAGCGATTGCAGCGAGCCGAGTCCGTTGGCGTAGTGCTGCTGCAACGGAATATAGAGCACGCGCGACATCGGGCCGGTGATGCCCTGCACCCGCGAATCCTTTACCACGCCGATGATTTCCATGGAATGGCCGGGATCACTCGCCAGCGACAAATGGCGGCCAATCGGATCTTTGCCGGGCCAGTAGGCTTTGGCCAGCGTCTCATTAACGATGGCGACGTAGGGAGCGTCTTTTTTGTCGCTCTGCCTGAAATTGCGGCCGCTGAGGAATGGGATGCGCAGGGTCTCGAAATAGCCCGGCGTGGTTGTGCTGTAGAGCGAGTTTGGCCGGCCCTCGTTCGGCGCGGGTGTGTAGCCTTCGATATTCAATCCGTCGGCGCTGTTGTAGTAGCTGAGCGGAATCGAGCTGGTAAGCGCAGCGCTTTCCACGCCCGGCAGCGCGCGCACGCGCTCCAGCAGCGTGTCATAGAAGGCGAGCCCCTGGATCTCGCCATACCCGATCTCGCCCGGATCCATGCTGGCAGTTGCCACGTGCTCGGGATCAAAGCCGAGGTTGCTGTGTTGTGCCACGCTCAGGCTGCGCAGGAACAGCCCAGCGATGATCAGCAGCGTCAACGAGCCGGCAACCTGCGCGATGACCAGCGCGCTGCGCAGGCGATGCGCTCCGCCCACCATTCCGCGGCCAATCTGGTGCAGCAAAGTGTTGACGTCGGCGCGTGAAGCGCGAAACGCCGGCACGATGCCCACGATGATGCCGGTCAACAGCGCAGCCCCCAGCGCATAGGCGAACACCAGCCAGTCAAAACCGAAATCAAAGCGCACAGGCAGATCCGTGTGCAGATCGAGATGGCTGGCCAGGTAGCTGGCCCATCTCCCCAGCGCGATGCCGGCGGCGCCGCCCAGCAGGGCGAGCAACACGCTCTCGGTAAGCAATTGCCGGATCAGCCGGCTGCGCGCCGCGCCCAGCGCCGAGCGGATTGCCATTTCGCCTTCGCGGATGGTGGCGCGCACCAGCAGAATGTTGGCGACGTTCAGGCAGGCCAGCAGCAGCAGCATGACCGCCAGTCCCAGGAACAGGCCCGAAATCAGCAGCATCACGTTTGCCGGATCAGGATTGGGCCGCGCGCGCGGCTCCAGGAACGCCATCAGGCGCAAGCCCTTGTCGGTTTGCGGATACTGCTGTGAAATCCGGCTGGCGATCACGTTCAGCGATGCTCGCGCCTGCTCCAGAGTGCGGCCGGGCTGCAGGCGCGCCAGCAGCGCCGTCTCCCTCACCGAGCGGCTTTCCATGAACTCCAGCGGCTCGCCTTCGAGCGTCTTCATGCCGATGGGCAGGTAAGCCTGCGTTTCCACCAGCGGCATGACGCCATGAAATTCGGCGGGCGCGACTCCAATCACGGTCAGCGGCTTGCCATCGACCAAAACTTTCTGGCCCACGATGGCCGGATCAGAATTGAAGCGCGTGCGCCAGTACGCGTAAGAGAGCACGATGACCTGATCGGCGCCAGGCGTATCGCCTTCGCCGGGCACAATAAAGCGGCCCAGGAGCGGCTTGATCCCCAGGACAGAGAAGTAATTGCCGGTCACGAAGCTGGTCAGCAGCCGGTCGGCTTTGCCGTTCACGCTCAGCCCGTCCAGCCCAATCTCATAACCGAATACGCCGGAGAA
>JAJPJZ010000108.1 GCA_021323935.1 Terriglobia bacterium
CTGCGTGTCTGGGAGTGGTTCCGGCGTTGAACTGGCTGGGCGGGCCGAATGCCGTGCTGTTTGCCGCGCTGGTGATGGCGGCGGCGGCGCTGGCGTGGGATTCAATGGAGCCGGCGCGGCCATGGCGCAAACGCGCGTGGCTGGCGATTGCGGTTTTGGCGGCGCTGATTGCGGCCAACTCATCGGGCCTGCTGTTCGACGTGGTGTACGCGAAAGGCTGGCGGCAGGACATGAAGCTGCGCCTGTTTTCCAAATGGAACGCGCTTTCGCGGGTGGAAGTGAAGCAGGTGGGCGATTCGAAATATGTCGTGATCGATTCAGACGCGACCACGGCGATCATGAACGTTGATGCGCACCAATGGCACGGGACGGTGTGGCAGCACAACCTGATGGCAGCCGCGCCGGCGGTCACGAATGTGCTGCGGCCGCACGGTTCCTACGCCATCATCGGCCCGGGCGGCGGGGTTGACGTGCTGCGCGCGGTGGCCAACGGCAGCACGCGGGTGGTGGGGATTGAGATCAACCCGATCATCGCCAACACCATCATGCGCGGGCGCTTTGCCGATTACGCGTATCACCTGTATGAGATCCCGGAAGTCACGATTCACGTGAGCGACGGCCGCTCATGGCTGCGCGCCTCGCACGAGCAGTTTGACGTGGTGCAGATGACGCTGGTGGATACGTGGGCTTCGACGGCGGCGGGCGCGTTTGCGCTGAGCGAAAACAACCTGTACACGCGCGAGGCTTTCCGCGAATACTTTGACCACCTGAAGCCTGACGGCATGCTGGCCATCACGCGCTGGGAGTTCCGGCGGCCGCGCGAGGCGCTGCGCGTGGTGGCGGAAGCCATGGACGCACTGCACGCCATCGGCGTGGCCCGGCCGGAGGGAAATTTCATTGTGGTGAGCGACGGCAAGCTCGATGAAGACGGGCGGCCGGTGACGGTGCTGGTGCGCAAAACGCCGTTCAGCGCCGAGGAGGAGGCGGCGGTGGAGCGGCACCTGGGTGAAAATCCCAACCTGGCGCTTTTGTATTCGCCGCGGCACAGGGAGCCGAACCCGTTTGCCGATTTAATCCGCAGCAACGATCCACGGGGTTTTGCCGCGACTTACGCCTACGACGTGACGCCGGTCGATGACAACAATCCGTTCTTCTTTTTCACGCTGAAGACGCGTGACATGCTGCGCGACGTGATGGCGGGGCGCGGGCGCGGCATGGATTGGCGCATCAACCTTGGCGTCGTGGTGCTGGGAATCCTGCTGCTGATCTCGGTTGCGGCGGTGCTGGTGTTCCTGGTGCTGCCGCTGGCGCTCTCGCGCGAGGGGGCGCGAAGTTCGGTGGGCGGCGTTTCGCTGCTGTATTTCGTGGCGATCGGGCTCGGCTACATCATGGCTGAAATTACGTTCATCCAGCGGTTCGTGCTTTTTCTTGGCCATCCCACGTATGCGCTGACGGTGGTTGTGTTCCTCATGCTGCTCTCAAGCGGCGCCGGCAGCCTGGCAGGTCGCCGTTGGAAGATCGAAGGCACGCGCCTGCTGCTGGTCATCGCGGCGGTGGCAGCGGTGCTGATGGCCGACAGGATCGCGCTTCCTGCATTGCTGGGGAGCGAAGTCGGCCTGCCGTTTGCGGTGCGGCTGCTGATCAGCGGCCTGCTGCTTGCGCCTTTGGGTTTTTGCATGGGCATGCCCTTCCCTGCCGGACTGGCGGCGCTGAGTGCGCGCGCGGAACGCCGGCGCCGGCGCGAGAGTTCGCCGGGCGGTTCGGAAGGCAGCGGGATTGAGTGGGCGTGGGCGATGAATGCAGCCTCGAGCGTGCTCGGTTCGGTGGTAGCGATGGTGGTGGCGATCCACTTCGGGCTGAATGCCACGCTGCTCGGCGCGGCGGCAGCGTATGGGCTGGCGGCGGTGGTGGCTGCTGCCGCGCTCTCGCCGGTGCCGGCGGAAGCACGGCGGTCGTGACGTGCCACGGGGCAGATGCTGAGCGCTTTTTGCTCTCTGTTATGATGGCGTTCAACTGCGGCCATCCGCGCAAGCGCTGCAGGTTACTGCTGCCGGATTATGCCGCCCGGGCATCACGATAGAGGGACAGCAAGAGCTTGCCGAGCCAGAAACAGCTCAAGTGGTCGCAACTGCGCGTTGGCCTCACCGTCATCTTCGCCAGCGTGGTGCTGGCCGTGCTTATTTTCCTGATGAGCGGCACGGTCGGGCTGTTTGCGTCGAAGATGGCGCTGTTCTGCTACTTCGAAGACGCCGGCGGATTGCGGGTCGGCGCGCCGGTGAGGCTGGAAGGCGTTGATATCGGCAACGTCTCGAAGATCCAACTGGTGCCGCGCTCCGAACAGCCGCCTCCGGAAAAAACCACACCCGCGGCCGACCTGCCGCAGCCCACGCCGGCGGGCGGCAAGCCGGTACAGCAAGCGCCGATCGATAAGCCGGTGCAGGTCACGGTAACGATCAACCGGAAATATATTTTTGACCTGCGCAAAGACTCGATTGCGTCACTGCAGACGGCGGGCGTGCTGGGCGAGACCTTCATTGACATTGACAGCACGCTGGCGAACGGCGCCACGGTAGAGAACCACGACACCCTGCTCACGCATAAGACCAACAGCCTGGAAGGGGCGGTGAGCGCCACGCAATCGACAATTGAAAACGTGGACGTGCTGGTGCGGCGCGCTGATCGCATCCTGACGGCGATTGAAACCGGGCAGGGGTCGCTCGGCCTGCTGATCAACGATAAGCAGCTTTACCGGCAGTTGAATTCAATGCTGGCGGAGACGCAATCGCTGCTGGCCGATATTGCCCACGGCAAAGGCAGCCTGGGCCAGTTGATTACCAACGACGAGATGTACAACAAGCTGAACGCCACGGTCGATAAGCTGAACAAGGTGGCCGACGACCTGGACGCCGGGCGAGGAACGATGGGCCGGCTGATGCAGGACCCGGCGCTTTACAACCGCGCGAACGACGCCATCGGCAAGCTCAACACCACGCTTGATAACGTGAACTCAGGGCACGGGGCGGTGGGCAAAATGCTGAACGACGAGCAGTTTGCGCGCAAGCTCGACGACACCATGACGCGGCTTTCCGACATCATGGACCGGCTCGACGAAGGCCAGGGCAGCATGGGCAAGCTGCTGCACGATCCGGCGCTGTACGACAATGCCAACCAGTCGATCGTGGAGATGCGCAACCTGCTGGCGGCAATCCGGCAGAACCCCAAGAAGTACCTGACAATCCATTTAAAGATTTTCTGAGGCGGCGACGCGGCTGACGCGCCGAACTGTGCGGGGTTCTATGCACCGCGCGGGCACGCCGGCGGGACGATGGCGGAGGTTCGCGCGCTCGGCGGGCCAAGGCTGGTTTTGCGGCGGGCATCGGCGTTATGATGTTCGGCCAAAGGAGAACGAAATGAAGCGTTTCATGCTTTGCTTTGCGGCGATCCTGGCGCTGGCCATGGTGTCGCCGGCACAGGACACGTCAGCCCAAACATCAGGCAGCGCACCGAAGGGTGGCAAAGCCACGACGAAAGGACCGCAGAAAAGCGCGGGCGCCATGGAAGGCGACCAGGACGTGCGCGGCGTGACGGGCTGCGTTTCAAAGAGCGGCGACAACTACATGCTGACCAACGCGCATTACAAAAAGGGATTTGCCGTGCATGGCAGCGACGACCTGGGGCCGCACGTGGGCCACACGGTGCGCCTGAGCGGCACGTGGGCGACTCCGGGCAAGGACTTCAACGAAACCAAGGTGAAGATGGTGAGTGACAGTTGCAATATGAAAGCGATGGGCACGAAGAGCGGCAGCAAAGGCGCGACCGGATCGTCTGCCCCGCCGCAGTAACGAAAGTTCGCGGACGACGCGAAACGCGCTTCGCGGAATGACGTGGAGATTCCAGCGCAGCTTCGGCTGCGCTTTGTTTTTGCAAACGGCGCCGGTGGTTTATTCTGCTCGCGATGGCGAAACCTGGCGCTGTGCTCGCAATCTGCTCGGCAGCGGCGCTGCTGCTGGCCTCATGCCAGAGCGACAAATCTCGCTGGACGGATGCGCAGTTGCACCTGACGGCGGAGCAATCGGAAGGCAGGAAGGTTTTCGACACCTACTGTTCGTCGTGCCACTCTGCTTACACAAGCAAGAAGCTGACGGGACCGCCGCTGACGAATTTGTGCCATCGCCGGGCGATGCCGAGCGGAATGCCGCCCACGGATGAGCGGATCAGCGCGGTGGTGATGCGGGGGCGCGGTATGATGCCGGCATTTGAGAGCGTGCTGGAGCCGAGCGACCTGCAGGCGCTGCTGGCGTATCTGCACACGCTGTGAGCGGTTGCGGCTGAGTGGCCGCGGCGCCTGGCCTGGGCGCGAAGCTGAGGCGCGGCGAAGGCGCATCGTACAATAAAGCCAGTGAGCACGCAGCTTATTCAAATCGAGGTTGCTCCGCCGCCGCGCCAGCCCAAGCCTGCATGGCTGCGGGCGCGCGCGCCCATGGGCGAGACCTACCACGAACTGAAAAAACTGGCGCGCTCGCTCGAGCTGCACACGGTTTGCGAATCGGCGCAGTGCCCCAACATCGGGGAGTGCTGGAACCACGGCACGGCCACGTTCATGTTGCTGGGCAATTTGTGCACGCGGCGCTGCGGCTTCTGCGCCGTGCCCAAAGGCAAGCCGGAGCCGATCGATTGGGACGAGCCTCGCCGCGTGGCCGAAGCCGTGGCCAAGCTTGGGCTGAAGCACGCCGTGATCACCAGCGTGAACCGCGACGATGACAACCTGGGCGGCGCGCGGGTTTTTGCCGAGACCATCCGCGAAGTCCGGCGCCACGCCCGCGGGCGCCGGGTGGAAGCGCTGATCCCGGAGTTTCAAGGCATCCAAGCCGCGTTGCGCATTGCGCTAGAGGCCACGCCTGACATCCTGAACCACACCACC
>JAJPJZ010000026.1 GCA_021323935.1 Terriglobia bacterium
ACGACCACATCATCACGATCGAGGACCCGATCGAGTTCGTGCACCAGAACAAGGGCTGCCTGGTCAACCAGCGCGAGGTCAACGCCGATACCAAGTCGTTTTCGGCGGCGTTGCGCGCCGCGCTCCGCGAGGACCCCGATGTGGTGCTGATCGGCGAAATGCGCGACCTGGAGACGATTGAATCGGCGTTGCGCATCGCCGAAACCGGCCACTTGACGTTCGGCACCCTGCACACCAACTCGGCGGCCTCCACCATCAACCGCGTAATCGACGTTTTTCCGGCGCACCAGCAATCGCAGATCCGGGCGCAGCTTTCGCTCGTGCTCGAAGGCATTCTCTGCCAATCGCTGCTGCCGAAAATCGGCGGCCAGGGGCGCGCCATGGCCATGGAAATCCTGGTGCCGAACGCGGCCATCCGCAACCTGGTCCGCGAAGACAAGATCCACCAGATCTATTCGGCGATGCAGTCAGGCCAGGACAAGCACGGCATGCAGACGTTCAACCAGGCGCTGGCGACGCTCTACATGCAGAAACAGATTTCGCTGGAAACAGCCATTGCGCGCTCCTCCATGCCTGAGGAACTGCAGGAAATGATCAATCGCGGCGTCGGCGTGCTGCGCAATCAGAACGGCAACGGCGCCATGGCAGCAGGAGCGAAACGGTAACAGCGGCGGAGAAGGCTCCGCGCAAGCAGAAGCTTCAGGAGAATTGAAATGCCAGTTTTTACGTTCACCGGAACCTCAGCAACAGGCCACAAGATCACGGGCGAGCGCACGGCTGAAAACAAGCAGGTGCTCACCGCGCAACTTCGCAAAGAGCGCATCGTGCCCGGCGCGATCAAGGAAAAAGGCAAGGAGTTCGCCCTGCCGAAGCTTAGCCGCGGCAAGGTGAAGACCAAGGACATTGCCATCTTCTTCCGGCAGTTCAGCGTCATGATCGATGCCGGCCTGCCGCTGGTGCAATGCCTGGAAATCCTGGCGGCCAACCAGGAAAGCCAGCTCTTCCAGGCCACGCTGACCAGTGTTCGCCAAACGGTTGAAGGCGGCGCCACGCTGGCCAACGCGCTGCGCCAGCACCCCAAGGTGTTCGACGACCTGAGCACCAACATGATCGAAGCCGGCGAAACCGGCGGCATCCTCGATACCATTCTGGGCCGCCTGGCAACCTACGTTGAAAAGGCGGTAAAGCTGAAGGCCGCGTTCAAGTCGGCGCTGATCTATCCTTCGGCCGTTATCGGCATCGCGGTGCTGGTGGTCGGCTGCCTGCTGAAATTCGTGGTGCCCATGTTCGTCAGCCTGTTTGCCGGCCTGGGCGTTGACCTGCCGCTGCCCACGCGAATCGTGCTGGGCCTCAGCAACATCGTGCAGCACTTCTGGTGGATGTTCTTCTTCGCCGGCGGAGCGCTGGTGTTCGGCGTGAAGCAATTCCGCTCGCATCCGCGCGGCCGCTACCTGTGGGACGAAATGATGCTGAAGCTGCCGGTGATGGGCATGGTGCTGCGCAAGATCGCCGTCGCGCGCTTCACCCGCACCATGGGCACGCTGATTACCTCAGGCGTTCCGATCCTTGAGGGCCTGGCCATCACGGCGCGCACCTCAGGCAATGCAGTGCTGGAAAGCGCGCTGATGAAGGTGCGCAAGGCCATCGAGGAAGGCCGCACCATCGTCGATCCGCTGAAAGAATCGGGCGTGTTCCCCAACATGGTGACGCAGATGATCGGCGTGGGCGAAGCCACCGGCGCCATGGACACAATGCTGCAGAAGATCGCCGACTTCTACGAAGACGAAGTTGACGCTGCCACCAAGGACATGTTGACGCTGATGGAGCCGATCATGATCGGAGTGTTGGGCGTCGTGGTCGGCGGCATCGTAATTTCGCTGTATATGCCGCTGTTCTCGCTGATCTCGAAGCTTTCAAACGGCTAAGCGACGAAAAAGGAAAGCACGAGAGAAGCGACCGTGAACGAGAAGTCACAATCCGCGAGCTTTGACGCCCGCACCTGGCTGAACTGGCTGGTGAAGGCGCGCATCCTGATCATTACGTGCCTGCTGGGCATTGAGTTCGGGATGACGCGCCTCACCACGACCCACATTGCCGAGCGCCAGTTCGTGTTCACGGTTGTGATCTGGTATGCGGTTGCCGCCGCTCACGCCGGCCTGTGGCGCGTGTGGGGCGACGTGGACAGCTCGGCCAAGCTGCAGATCGTGACTGACCTGCTGTTCTCAACTGCGGTTGTGCACTTCAGCGGCGGCATGGACACGGCATTTAACTTCCTGTTTCCGCTGGGAATCATCGTGGCGGCGGTCCTGCTGAACCGCGGGCTGGCGTTCACGATTGCGCTCCTCGCATTCACGTTGTTTGGCGCGACGGTTGAGCTTTCGTATTTCGGCGTGATTCCGTCGTATGCCACGTCGCATCCGAGCGCGACTGCGCTGCAGGCGACGCTGGCGGTCAACCTGTTCGCTTACGTCGCGATTGCCTACCTGGCCGGCCGTTTGGCCGAAAAACTCAGGCAGGCTGACGTCGAGTTGCATGACAAGAGCGGCGAGTTGCAGGACCTGCAGGCGTTGCACCAGCGCATTATCCGCTCCATGACCGGCGGCCTGATCACGACCGATGAAGAAGGCCGCATTCGCCTGCTGAATCCGGCGGGCGCGCGCATGCTGGAATGCAATGAGCACGCCGTGATCGGAACGCCGGTGGGGCAGTTGTTTGCCGAGCGGCTGCCGGTGGTCGAATCGGGAGCGGTGCGCGCCGAGGTGCGCTCGATGACGCCGCGCGGCAAGGAGAAGATGTTCGGCATGACGGCGGCGCCGCTGGCGACGGAACGCGGCCTGAGCGGCTGCATTTATACCTTCAACGACTTGACGGAAGTGCGGCGGCTGGAGCGCGAAGTCCGCACGCGCGAGCGGCTCAGCGCGTTGGGGCGCATGGCTGAAGGAATCGCACACGAAATCCGGCAGCCGCTGGCCTCGATTACGGGCTCGCTTAAGGTGCTGCTCGCCATCGCGGCGCTGAACGACGAAGAGCGCCGGCTGGTCGATATCGTGACCCGCGAATCGGTGCGGCTGAACAACATCATTTCCGATTTTTCCAATTACGCGCGCGAAAAATCCTACAGCTTTGCCACGCTCGATTTGCGGTCGCTGCTGGAAGACACACTCACGCTGATTGAGAACCGGCCGCAGCAGTCACCCGACCAGCCGCAGGTCAAGGTCGTGCGCGCGTTCCAGGTTGAGCACGCGCCGGCACGTGTGGATGGCGACCGGTTGAAGCAGGTGTTCTGGAACATTTGCAACAATGCGCTGCGCGCCATGCCGGCAGGCGGCACGCTGACGGTCGCATTGAAGCCGGCAGCCGACAGCCTGGAGCACTGGCACATCGCCTTCTCAGATACCGGCATGGGGATGACGCAACAGCAGATCGAAAAGATCTTTGAGCCCTACCAGTCATGGTTCAAGAGCGGCACCGGGCTGGGCCTGGCCATCACCTACCAGATCGTGCAGGCGCACCAGGGCCGCATCCTGGTGCGATCGGAGCCGGGCGCGGG
>JAJPJZ010000184.1 GCA_021323935.1 Terriglobia bacterium
ACTTGGGGAAAGCGCGTGACCACGGTGTTCCCGCGCCAGGGCCACTACGCGCTCGACGCGGCGGAGGTGAGCAAGTATCCGGCGCCGGACCTTGCGATCGAACGAATCGGCGATTTAGTAGGCCTGGATTTTTCAGGGAAGTAGCCGACCGCAGAACGTCAGGAAACCTGTTCCCGGAAGTGCTGCACGATGGCTGCGGCCTGGCTCTTGTTGACGACCGCGGCCAGCGCGGCCGCATCGGCCTGCTGCACGGCGCGCACTGAGCCGAAGTGCTGGAGCAGGCGCTGGCGGGTGCGCTCGCCGACGCCAGGAATATCGAGCAGCTCGGAGTTGCGGTCGCGGATTTCGCGGCGCTTGCGATGGAAACCGACCGCGAAGCGATGCGCCTCATCACGCACCATCTGCACAACGTGCAGCACCGGCGAATGATGATCGAGCACGACCGGCTCGTCTTCCACCCCGGCAACGTAAATAATTTCTTCGCGCTTGGCGATTGAGGCCAGCGGCTGGTTCACGATGCCGAGCTCGTCGAGCGCCTGCGCGGCGGCGTGCAATTGGCCGAGGCCGCCATCAATCAGCACCACGCTGGGCATGGGCTGGTTTTCAGCGAGCACGCGCTTGTAGCGCCGCGCTACCACTTCCCGCATGCTGGCGAAATCGTCAACCCCTTCGACGCTGCGGATGATGAATTTGCGGTAGTCGCTCTTCTTCATCTTGCCGTCTTCCCACACCACCATGGAAGCGACGGTTTCGGCGCCCTGGATATGCGAAATGTCAAAACACTCGATGCGCCGCGGCTTCTCCGGCAGCATGAGCGCTTCCTGCAGCGCCTCCCTGATTTCCTCGGTCCGAGGCTTGAGCACGCGGAAGCGCTGATCGAACGATTGCTTGGCGTTGTTCCCCGCCAGGTCCACCAGCGAGCGCTTCTCGCCGCGTTGCGGCACCGAGATGTGCACGCGCGCCGAACCTTCCGGGCGGCCTTCAGAGAGCAGGTCTTCGAGGACCTGGCGATCTTCAAAATCAACCGGAATGTAGATTTGCCGCGGAACATATTGCTTATCGGCATAGAGCTGCATCAGCAGCGACGAGAAAAACTCGGCAGTATCGAATTCGCCGTTGTGGAAGGCATGTTCCGGCAATTCTTCCCAGAACAGTTCCCTGCGGTCCAGCACTTTGCCGCCGCGCACGTGGAACAGGTTCAGCGAGAGCATACCGTTCTGCACGTGGTAGCCGAAGACATCGGCGTCGTCGCCTTCCACGATGGCCATGCGCTGGCGCTGCTCCATCAGTTCGACGGTGGAGATCAGGTCGCGATATTTTGCGGCCTCCTCAAAGCGCTGCTCAGCGGCGGCCTGCTCCATTCGCTCGCGCAGCGACTTGTTCAAGTCGCCTACGCGCCCATCGAGCAGCAGCTTCACGTCCTTCACGGCTTCGGCGTATCGCTCAGGCGTGGTGAGGCCCTGCACGCACGGGCCCAGGCACCGCTTGATGTAGAACTGCAGGCATGGCCGGGGGTGAAAGCGGCGCAAATCGACGGTGCAGCTTGGGATCAGGAAGTGGCGGTGAATCAAATCCACCAGCCGGTAGGCCAGGCTGGTGGGAAAGTATGGGCCGAAGTACAGGCTGCCGTCGCGCTTGAGCCGCCGGGTGACGTACACGCGAGGAAAACGCTCGCCGGTGGTGAGCTTGATGTAGGGGTAGGTCTTGTCGTCGCGGAGCAGGATGTTGAAGCGCGGCCGCTTCTGCTTGATCAGGTTATTTTCAAGCGCCAGCGCTTCTTTGTTGTT
Organism: Terriglobia bacterium; assembly: GCA_021323935.1. Lineage (GTDB taxonomy): Bacteria > Acidobacteriota > Terriglobia > Terriglobales > Acidobacteriaceae > JAFAIN01. Next base: position 1,788 of record JAJPJZ010000184.1, read on the forward strand.
ATCGACAACGATGTAATCGACGTCGACAGCTTCACGCAGCAGGCTGCCGGTTTTCGAGTCACCAAAGTCGCCGGCAAAATACGAACGCACGCGGGCGCGCAGGTTCTGCGCCTTGCCCACGTAGATGACCTGGCCTTCGGCGTTTTTGTATAGATACACGCCGGGCGAGGTTGGAATCGTCCGGATTTTTTCGTGCAGGTCCACTGCTAATTTGATTCGCTACTCAGGCGCGCGACTCCTCGCCAGTTCTGCGCAAAAGCGGGCCATGCCGCGAACCAGCCATGCCAGCGCCGCGCTGACCAGCAGCCACCACAAAGTCCCGCCAACCCCAAATACCAGGCCGGGGTGGTCGGAGCGGGTTGTCTTCCGAGCGCCGGCAGGCCGCAGGCGGGAAAATCGAGCAGGACCCAGGCATCCGGTTCCACCCGCCGGCGGGCTGCAAAGCAGCTCACCCGCGCAACCTTGTAAAAATTCTACCCTGCTGGCCGCGATTGCCAATGCGACTCCGGCGTTTCCCTGAGACGGCATTTTTCCCCTTTTAGAATGAATGTGTTAACCCGGCGATGAAGTGGCACGGCGCTTGCTCTCGTATTAGCAACGAGAGAGGGTCGGCCTGTGTAGCCGATCCCCGCGTAAGGAATTAAGGAGCCCTCCCCAATGAATCGCTCTGTGGTAGCAATGCTCGCGGTCTCAACTCTGGCCTTCGGGGCCGGCTGCACATCGAAGAAGTACGTACGCAACGAGACCACGCCTGTAATCAATAAAACCAACGAGTTAGACGAGATGACGCGCAACAACACCAACGCCATTAAGGACGTTGACGCGCGCTCGCAGCAAGGGATTAAGGCAGTGGATGCCAAGGCAGCCCAGGCCGACCAGCATGCCCAATCGGCAGCACAGGCCGCTGCCCAGGCCGCAACTGCGGCGAACCAGGTCAATGGCCGTGCCGACCAGCTCCAGACCGCGGTGGCCAACCTGGATAACTACAAGCCGGTGGTGGATAGCGAAGTTCATTTTGCCTTCAACAGCGATCGCCTGAGCACGAAAGCCAAGGAAGCGCTGGACGAGCTGGCCTCGAACGTCGGCAGCATGCAGCACTTTATCGTCACGGTGGAAGGCGGCGCCGACAGCGTAGGCAGCTCAGATTACAACTACGACCTGAGCCAGCGCCGGGCGCAAGCCGTGATCCAGTATCTGGAGCAAAAGGCGAACATTCCGGCGTATCGCATTTATGTGATCGGGCTCGGCAAGGACCATCCGGTGGCGCCGAACACCACGGCTGCTGACCGGGCCAAGAACCGCCGCGTGGAAGTGAAATTGATGACGAACCGCGACGAAGCGACCTCGGCGGCCAATCAACCAGGCGCGATGCCGCAGCATCCGTAAGGATTTCCTCTCTCATCCCCCAGAACCGCTGAAGGCCGGCCCCAGAGCCGGCCTTATTTTTTGCTGAATCTGCGACGGCCGGCGATGCGGCTGGAGCGGTAAAATGAGGCTGGATGCGGTACTGGCTCGCCATCATCGGCTTTGCCCTCATTACGGTGCTGGCGGCGGCGCAGGCGGAGCCGCAAGGCCCAATCCAGCCGCGCGTTCCTATCAAGCCGGACAAGCAGCATCCCGCCCAGGCTGCGCCTGACGATCAGAGTTCAAACCAGCCCGGACAGGCCTCAAGCAAAGAGAGCCGCGGCGACACCAGCGCGCCGCTGGGCGACCTGCAGGAGCATCCCGACAGCGACACCGCCACCACCGGCGAAATGCACTTGTGGAACCCGCATAAAGCCGATAAGGACGTGGAAGTGGGCGATTACCACATGCGGCGCAGGAACTATCCCGCAGCGGAATCCCGGTATCGTGAGGCGCTGGATTACCAGAACAACAATGCTCCGGCGATGTACGGGCTGGCGGAAGCGCTGGAAAAGCAGAAGAAGAACGATGAGGCCATTGAGTATTACGGGCTGTATCTGAAGACGCTGCCGCACGGCCCCAAGGCGGACGACGCGAAATCGGCGCTGCACAGGCTGGGAGCAGCCGTTCCCCAGAACACCGGCACGATTGCGGGCAAAGACAAGTTGGTGGGATACGCGCCTCAGCGCGAATCGGAAACCTGCGTGGCTGTATTTGCGCGGGAGCACTGCCCGGCAACCCCGAATCGAAGTACGTCCGCTTGAGTTTTACTTTTCCACCCGCAGGAACTCGCCTGGCTGGGAGCCGTTGACGTCAACGGCAAGATCAGGATTATCGCTGCTGCGCCCGTAGGCCACGCGCCAATAAAGCTGCGACTTGCGCGGGTCCCACTGCAGGCGATAGGTGACCGGCAGATCGGCATTCGCCTTGAGCAATTTTTCCCCGCCGTGCTGCTGCGCAACTTTGAAGGCCGCGTCAGAGTCAACCTGGATGCGCGCCATCTCGAACACCTGGGTGGAGGAGTTGGTGGCGCTATACGTGTCTTCGGTGCCGTGGGTGACGCCGGGCTCAGGAGCATCGTCGCCGGTTGCGCCCGACCACTGGAAGCGCTCCTGCATGCGGCGCGAAGGTGACG
>JAJPJZ010000022.1 GCA_021323935.1 Terriglobia bacterium
ATGCTCGACCGCCAGGCGCAGGACAACGAACGCCGCGCTGAAGCCGCTCGCGGTGAAGAGGCCAAGAAGGAATTCAAGCGCCTGGCGCGCCAGGTCCGAGCCGACCTTGAAAGCATGGAAGCGGAAGCCGGCGTGGCCTACCAGGAACTGCGCCGCACGCAGCGCGACATCATCCAGGGCGAAATTGATGCTGAGCAGGCCAAGCGCGAGCTCATTGAGGCCAACCTGCGCCTGGTGGTTTCAATCGCCAAGAAGTACACCAATCGCGGCCTGCAGTTCCTCGATCTCATCCAGGAAGGCAACATCGGCCTGATGAAGGCGGTGGACAAGTTTGAATACCGCCGCGGCTATAAATTTTCCACCTACGCCACCTGGTGGATCCGGCAGGCGATTACGCGTGCCATCGCCGACCAGGCCCGCACCATTCGCATTCCGGTGCACATGATCGAGACCATCAACAAGCTGATCCGCACGTCGCGCCAGCTTGTGCAGGAAATGGGGCGCGAGCCTACGTCAGAAGAAATTGCCAAGCGCATGGACATTCCGGTGGCGAAAGTGCGCAAGGTGCTGAAAATCGCGCAGGAGCCGATTTCGCTCGAAACCCCGATCGGCGAAGAAGAAGACTCTCATCTTGGCGATTTCATCGAAGATCGCGCCGTGGTTTCGCCCGCTGAAGCCATCATTAACGTGAATTTGAAGGAGCAGACGGCGCACGTGCTGCGCACGCTGACCCCGCGCGAAGAAAAAGTAATCAAGATGCGCTTTGGCCTGGAAGATGGCTCGGAGCACACGCTCGAGGAAGTGGGCCAGTCGTTCGCCGTGACGCGCGAACGCATTCGGCAAATTGAAGCCAAGGCGCTGCGCAAGCTGCGTCATCCATCGCGCTCGCGCAAGCTCAAAGCCTTCATGGACGGCACGTCAGACTAAGCCGCTCCGCGCTGCTTGCCGCAACGTTATGTCAGCACTCAGACGGTGAGTTCGAGAACCGGACTCACCCCGCCTGCGCCTACCGCGATAACCCGGGATGAGCGGCAGGTTTCATCTGGGCGCTCAAGATGTCGAGTGCTTTCGCCATCACGGGATCACGGCCCGCGGCCAGGTCGGAATCGGCGAATACCGGGATCTCGATTTCGGGCGGGACACCGGTGATGTCGAATGTCCTGCCATTCTCATCGCGATAAATTTCATTCGGCAAGCCGAATTGCCAGCCGTTCGGCAGCCTGCGGCCAAGCACGTCCGAAAATACTCCCTGCGTGCTCTCGCCAATCCGGGTGACGTGTGGAGTGCGGCCCATTAAAGCCTGGGTGAAGGTTTCGCCGGCGCTGATGGTCATGGCGCTGGTCAGTTCGACCACCGGACCGCGGAAGCCGGGGCGGCTGCTGGGGCGGACTATGCTTGGGTCGGCAGGCGTCCACCGATCGCGCGCGGGCGGGTTGGTGCGCGCCACCTTGGTGTAGGCAAGGTACTGGTTGGTGGCCAGGCGCGGGGCGATCGCAAGTCCCCAGGGATCAGCGCCGCCGAAGTTGATGCGTACGTCGATCACGAGCGCCTTGAGCGTGGGATCAGAAAAAATTTCGTCGAGCGCCGATTCCAACGCTTCAGAACCGGCAGCATATCCGCCCTGCTGCGCGTAACTTGAAAACGACAGGATGCGCAGGTAACCGATCTCGCTGTTCTTCACATGGCCAAAGAACACGTGCCCATTGCAGTAGGGATGAAGCGGGGTGTCGAGGTAGGCTCGGTCAGTGACGGCGAGCAGTTCGGGCATACGGGTCCTGACAAAGTCGCCCGGGGTGCCGCGCATGATGCGCTCCGTGCCTCCACGATAGCCGTGGAAAGATCGCTTCAGGTCGGGAGCCGAGATCGAAGTGTGCGCGTCATGGAAGGGCGCGATCATGGACTGCAAGACGTCAAACAATTGTTCGGGCGTACTTTGCGGCGTAACTTTCTTGCGGTTGGCAGCGACGATGGCGTCCCAATCTGCGTGGCGCTGGTTGAACCGGATGTAGTTCTCGGCCCAGGTGCGGGCGAACACTTCAAAGTTATCGGGCGGCGTGTTGGGCGTGGGATGCTCGCACGCGGCAGGAAGACGATCGAGGCGATCAATGCGCATGTCGGAGGCGGAGCCCTCCTGGTGCAACAGCTTGTGGTCCGCCGGGCCGCTGTTGCGCACAAATGCGTCGTCCCCATCCTTGCTCTTGAAGGTGGCTTCACGACCGGCAATGACGGCGCGGTCGCGCTGAAGAGTTTCGCCGGGGACGCAGGTCGCAGACGTGACCTGGAAGAGCTTGAGATCGTCGCCGTGAATCTCAAGCACATCGCCGTAGCCTTCGGTGCGCCAGATGCCGTCGAGAGATTGACCGCAAAGCGCCGCAGCGAAGAACGTGACGCTTAGCAGGAGAACCATCCGCACGCCGAAACCGCGGAGGTTCTTCCCTGGCGCCACGCGCGTGCTCAGGTCAAATGACGCGGCAGCTCGAAGCGATGGTCGTTGGCTAAAACTTGCCCCCATGCGCAACCCTCCTTGCAATTCGGCGAGGTAACGATATCAGCTCGAATTCCAGCCCAAAATAATGGCGGCACGCGCGAGGAGTCGGGCTTAGTTCTTCTTTCCGCCGGCGTGCGCTTGCATTGTTAATCGGCGCACCGCGTTTCTCTCCGATTTTCCTTGCGCTTTCACAAGCGGGACGCGATTTCCAGAGTTAATCCACAGGCACGGCTGCAATTTCCATTGCGCCCAATCCGGCGCAGGCGCAAAGTCGCTTCATTGCATGCGTGAGATGTCCTGAAGGTTCCACGCACCTGCTGAAAGGCGAGTGACCGGAGCCAAGAGGTCAGCAAAGGACGGTTGGCAGCGCAGGCAATATGCGGCAACCAGGCCGGGGCGAGCAGAAATGATCGCAGCGGTTTGGCGAGGAGCGAGTTCAAGCAACATTGCTTGAGCGAGCAACTCCAGGAACGGTGGGATTGGGCAGCGATGCTTGAATCACGCGGTTCCGGCCGGAAGGAATTGCCCGGCAGCAATGTTGGGCAATCGATCTCCGGCAGCCGCCCACAGTCACGCAGGGCAGCAATGCCCGGCCGTGGCTGAGGCCAACGCAGGCGAGCGGCAGCGATGCCGTTGCTTGCGGCGGCAGCCAGGCGTCCGCGAGCGCGAACAGAGGAGCAGCGATGCTTATATGGTCGCCTCGAGCGGGTAATTGCGAAGCCGCTGAAGACCGAAAGTCGAAAGCGATTCCGCAGCGTCAGCGAAAGCTCAGGCATTGCCTGAAACACTTTTTGCCCGGCGGAGCAGCAATGCTCAGCCCGGCACTAGGTGGCCGAGAAGCGCCGAGCAGCAATGCTTTGAGCCTCCGGCAGCGGCAGCCAGGGATGAACGAGGCGTTGTGGGAGGGAGCGACCAACAGTCTCAGCGTGGCAAGCAGAGATTGAGCGCGGCCGGCGAGGCAACCGCCGGCCAGGGAAAAGCTGCCGAGCAGAAATGCACGCAGATTTCCGGCGCCTCTGCTGAAGTTCACACCAGCGCGGCGCGCTTTGGCGGGCCAGCGCCAGGTCGAACGCCCCGCAGTTACCCAGCCGGCGGCTGAGCGCAGGATTCGTCCTGAAGCTCAGCCCGGCAGCAGCGTTCCGGTTTTCCGGAGGCGCAACTGCCACGGAAGATCAGCCTTGCGCGTCCCGAACATTCGAGACTGCGCGGCCGATCTTCCGGCCCGGCACTCGCTGGCCCCCGTGAAGTTGCGGTGCACAGCCGGTCTGCTATGCAGTTCCGTCCAACGGGGCTGAAAAGCAGCCAGGCCGCACGACAACCGAACGGAAAAATCGGGACATTTCACCAAGGGTGTCGGCGCCGCAGGCTGGGCGGCGCCGACATTTCCCTTTTTAGGGGATGTCTTTCACTGGACGTCGTGTCGTCCAATGACCGCGCTCCCTGCGTACGCTTCTTCGCTCCTCGGAGAGGTTTCCGTCTAATTCGCAACAGCAAATTTCCGAAATCCGCGCGGATTTCCTCAAATGCACCTTGTACGCTATTGATTAGGCTGGCGCGTCCTGTCAATCTTGGTTCCAAAGTCGAGAATCGCGCTGTTTACCACAGCAAACTGAGCACACCAGGCAAAACAAGTGAGAGCAATTCCACAGTTGGAGCTCGATCGCACGCTGCCCAATAGCCCTGAGGCTGAACGGGCAGTCCTAGGCGCAATCCTCATTGAACACGCCAAGTATTATGAAGCCTCGGAG